>JACXUW010000545.1 GCA_014763705.1 Micrococcales bacterium
GACATTGACCTCAATGACGCCGGGGTCGGGGGTTACCTTCAGGACGTTCAGGCGCGGATCAGGCGGAGGCGAATAGCCTTCCAGCCGGATTGGGATCGCCATGCGCGACGCGGTCACCTCGACCGCCGCCACGAGATCGAGATAATCCTCCAGCCTCTCGGTCGGTGGCAGGAAGACCGACAGATAGCCCTCGCGCGCCTCGACCGTGACCGCCGCCGAGGCCTGCCGCACCTCGTCGGGGGAGGCCCCGACGCGGGCCGCGATGTCGTCGACCGGCAGGGCCGCGAGGATGTCGTCGTAGGCGCTCATGGTGCCTCCCGTCCGCGGGCGGCCGGGTGCCGCCGAGGAGGCCAGCCAACCACGGCGCGGCCGTCCTGACGAGTGTGCTGCGACCCACCCCGAACGTCCCCGGTGCCCCGGGACAGGACGGGGCCGAAGGTGCATGATCGAGGTATGACCCGCGCGGCTCGTGACCGAACCCTCGTCCTGCTCCGGCACGCGAAGGCGGAGGCGAGCAACGCCGGCGGGGACCACGAGCGCGAGCTGACCGGCCGCGGCCGCAAGGACGCGACCGAGGCGGGCCGGTGGCTGCTCGAGCACGGTATAGGCATCGACGAGGTGCTCTGCTCGACCTCCGAGCGCACCCGCCAGACCTGCGAGGCCGTGTGGGAGTCCGGGTGTCCCGAGGCCGAGATCCACCACGACCGGCGCATCTACAACGGCTCACCCGAGACCATCCTCGACGCCGTGCACGAGGCCGACGACGACGCGGACGTCCTCATGGTCGTCGGCCACGCCCCGGGTATCCCGGCCCTCGCCGAGCTGCTGGCCGACGGCGAGGGGAGCACCGAGGGACACCGGGCGATGGCCGAGGGCTTCCCCACCTGCGCGCTCGCGGTGCTGCACTACGCCGGACGCTGGTCCGACCTCGCGTTCGGCGACGCCCGGCTCGAGCGCTTCCACGTCGCCCGGGGAGCCGGGTCCTAGGGCGTGAGCCCGACCGCTCGGGCGACCCAGACCCAGTAGCGCACGCGGTCCGAGAGCGTCGGTCGCGTCGTCGGGAGCACGCTCGTCGGGCGCGGGTGACGGTCGTGCCAGAGGCGTCCGGGCTCGGGCACCGGCTCGGAGGCGAGCACCCAGACCGTGGTGTCGGCGCCCGCCGCGTCGGTACGCAGCACCGGCCGCAGGGCCCGGGAGAACGCCGGCAGCGACGCGTCGAGGCCGGGGGTGCGCGCCCAGCCCGGGTGCGTCGCGTGGACGGTGACGCCCCGGTCGCGCCAGCGCTCGGTGAGGACCGGGAGGAGCTCGACCTGTCCGCGCTTGCTCCGCGCGTAGGCCACCGACCCGCTGTAGGCGCCCTCGAGGTACTCGGGGTCGTCGGCCGGCAGCGCCTGGGTGTACATCCCTCCCGAGGTGACGAGGACCACGCGGCCGGAGTCCGGCTCGAGCGCCGGCAGCAGCAGCTCGGTCATGAGGACGGGCCCGAGGACGTGGAGCGCCTGGGTCAGCTCGTGCCCCTGCGGCGACTCGGTGCGCTCGGCCGGCAGCGCGCCAGCGTTGTGGACGAGACCGCGCAGCGGCAGGCCGGCGGCGAGGAAGCGCCCGGCGAAGGTCCGCACGGACTCGAGGTCGGCGACGTCGCACCACCACACGCGGGCCGCGCCCTCGCGCCCGATGGCGGCGTCGACCTCGGCGGCCACCCGCTCACCCCGCGTCGTGTCGCGGACGACGAGGTGCACGGTGGCGCCGAGGGCGGCGAGGTCGTGGGCGGTGCGCCGCCCGAGGCCGGAGGTGGCCCCGGTGACGGCGACGTGCCGGCCGGCCAGCGCACCGACCGTGGGGTCGGCCGGCCACCCGGGCAGTCGCCGTCGCACGGCGAGCCCGAACGAGGTGAAGCCGGGGGCGACGGTGCGGTCGAGGGCGACGTCGACGAGGTGCG
>JACXUW010000546.1 GCA_014763705.1 Micrococcales bacterium
CCCCACTCGTCTGGTTCCTGCCCACCCGCCGCTACCTGCGCCTCGCCGGCCCCGGCTACCTCTGGGAGCACGCGACGTACGCCCGGCTCAACGGCGTCGCCGCCGAGACCGTCGAGGGCGCCGCCACCGTCGACGCCCTCGGGCTCCAGGCCGAGCGCGGCGACCGGTTCACCGAGGCCCTGGGCGAGAGCCACGACGCCGAGCGGTACACCGTCGGCCTCCGGCTGCGCTGGTTCCCGTGGCTCGAGCTCGGCTTCTTCGCGCCGATCGCCGGCGCGCTGCTCTGGGGCGGCTGGCTGGCCTGGGACGGCGTCGTCCCGGTCGCCACGGCCACCGCCGTCGTCCTCTACGTCCAGCGGCTCCTCGACCCGCTCGGCGAGCTCGTCGGGATGCTCGACGAGATCCAGTTCGCGGCGACCTCGATGTCGCGGATCCTCGGGGTCGCCGAGGTGCCCGCCGACCGCGTCGCGACCGGCGCCGAGCCCACCGACGACCGGATCGCCGTCGACCACGTGCGCTACGCCTACCGCGAGGGCCAGGACGTCCTCCACGGCGTCTCCCTCGACCTGCGCCCCGGCGAGCGGCTGGCCGTCGTCGGGCCGTCCGGCGCCGGCAAGTCCACGCTGGGCCGGCTGATGGCCGGTGTCGACGGGCCCCGCACCGGTCGGATCGCGGTCGGCGGCGTGCCGCTGGTCGACCTCGAGCTCGACACCCTGCGCGGCCAGGTCGCGCTGGTGACCCAGGAACACCACGTCTTCGTCGGGACCCTCGCCGAGAACCTCCGGCTCCCCCGGCCCACGGCGAGCGACGAGGACCTGCGCACCGCGCTGTACGCCGTCGACGTCCTGGAGTGGGCCGAGCGGCTGCCCGAGGGGCTCGCCACCCGCGTCGGGTCGGGCGGCCACGAGCTGACCGAGGCGCAGGCCCAGCAGGTGGCCCTCGCCCGGCTCGTGCTCGCCGACCCGCACACCCTCGTCCTCGACGAGGCGACCTCGCTGCTCGACCCCCGGGCCGCGCGGCACCTCGAGCGCTCGCTCGCGGCCGTGCTGACCGGCCGCACCGTCGTCGCGATCGCGCACCGCCTGCACACGGCGCACGACGCCGACCGGGTGGCCGTCGTCGACGGCGGGCGGATCCGCGAGCTCGGCTCGCACGACGAGCTGATCGCCGCCGACGGCGACTACGCGGCCCTCTGGCGGTCCTGGCGCGACGAGGGCTGAGACCCGGTCACGGGGCCGGCGACGCTCAGTCCAGCGCCGGACGCTCCGCGGCGGCCGCGTCCGCACCGCCCTGCCTGACCCGCCGCACGACGAGCCACCCGAGGGCCAGCACGAGCAGCACGACGACGCCGCGGCTCACCGGGCCGACGTACTGCTCGACGACGTCGTAGTCCTCGCGCAGCCGGTACCCGAGCGCGATGAACGCGGCGTTCCAGATGCCGCTGCCGACCGCCGTGAGCAGGAGGAAGCGCGGCAGGGGCATCAGGTCCATCCCCGCCGGGACGGACACCACGGACCGGACGAACGGCACGAACCGACCGGCGAGGACGACGACCGAGCCGTGCCGGTCGAAGAACCGGAAGCCGCGCTCGAGGTCCTTCTGCCCGAAGAGGAGGAACCACCGGCGTCCGGCGAGCTCGTGCAGCCGCTCGTAGCTGAGCGCCCGGCCGACCTGGTAGAGGACCGCGGCGCCGAGGAGCGACCCGGCCGTCGCGCAGGCCCAGGCGAGACCGAGGTGCAGCCGGCCCTCCGCGGCGGCGAACCCGGCGAACGGGAGGATCACCTCGGACGGGACGGGCGGCAGGACCGTCTCGAGGGCGATGAGGCCGCCGACGCCCACCTCGCCGACGGAGTCGATGACCTCGACGACCGGACCGGTGAGCCTCTCCACCGGGCCAACGCTACGTGAGCGCGTCGCCGGGGGCGGGGTCCGTAGGGT
>JACXUW010000547.1 GCA_014763705.1 Micrococcales bacterium
TCACCGTCGTCAACGTCGCCCTGCGCACCCTCCAGGTCGACTTCGCCAAGGACGGCGTCCCGCTCGACTACTCGACCGTCGCGTGGACCGTCACCGGCTACACGCTCGCGCTGGCCACGGTCATCCCGCTCACCGGGTGGGCCGCCGACCGCTTCGGCACCAAGCGCCTGTACATGCTCGCCGTCGGCCTCTTCACCGCCGGCTCGGTCCTCTGCGCCACGGCCACGAGCATCGAGATGCTCGTCGGCTTCCGGGTCCTCCAGGGCCTCGGCGGCGGCATGCTCATGCCGCTCGGCATGACGATCATGACCCGCGCGGCGGGCCCGAAGCGGATGGGCCGGCTCATGGCCGTCCTCGGCATCCCGATGCTGCTCGGCCCGATCTTCGGCCCGATCCTCGGCGGCTGGCTCATCGACCACTACAGCTGGCACTGGATCTTCCTCATCAACCTGCCGATCGGCATCGTCGCCCTCGGCTACGCCTGGTTCGCGCTCGCCGCCGACCGCCCGCACCCGTCCGAGACCCTGGACTGGCGGGGCGTGCTCATGATGAGCCCCGGCCTCGCGCTCTTCCTCTACGGCGTCTCGTCCATCCCGGGCGAGGGCGGCATCGGGCACACCAAGGTGCTCCTGCCCGGCCTCGTCGGCCTCGCGCTCATCGTCGCGTTCGTCGCGTACAGCTTCCGGCCGGCGCACCCGCTGCTCGACTTCCGGCTGTTCCGCAACCGCAACCTCACGGTCGCCATCATCACGATGTTCATCTTCGCCGCGTCGTTCTTCGGCGGCCTGCTGCTCATCCCGCAGTTCCTCCAGCAGGTGCAGGGCGAGACCCCGCTGTCGGCCGGCTGGCTGATGGCCCCCCAGGGTCTCGGCGCGATGCTGACGATGCCGGTCGCCGGTGCGCTCGTCGACCGCTTCCCGGTCGGCCGGATCGTGCCGTTCGGGCTGCTCCTCATCACCGGCGGGATGTTCGCGCTGACCCAGATCGAGGCCGACTCCTCGCACTGGGGCTACCTCATCCCGATCCTCTTCGTCATGGGTCTCGGCATGGGCGGCACGATGATGCCGATCATGACCTCGGCGCTCAAGACGCTGACCCACCACGAGGTCGCCCGCGGCACGACGCTGCTCAACATCACCCAGCAGATCGCCAGCTCGGTCGGTGTCGCGACCTTCTCGGTCATCCTCACCAACGCGTTCAAGGACCGCCCGCTCGTCGGGCAGGCCGGGCAGTACTTCGAGGCGGTCCAGACCAAGGGCCCGGAGGCGGCCCAGGGTCTCGTCACGCAGCTGCCGCTCGTCGGCCAGTTCCTGTCGCAGGCCGGCTCCGACCCGCAGGCCGCCGTCGCGGCCCTCGGGGCCAGGGTCGCCGACCTCGCGGCCGGGGCCTACGCGCACACCTTCTGGTTCGCGGCCGGCTTCGTCACCCTGACGCTCGTCTCGGCGGCCTTCCTGCCGCGCAAGCACGAGGAGTCGCACCTCCTCGACGACGGCGCCGACCTCGACGAGGTGGCCCCGCCGGCGATGCTGCACTGAGGCACCCCACCTCGACCGCACCCGATGCCGGTCCCGCGGCCCACACACCAGCGTGGCCCCCGCGGGGCCGGTATCGGCCATGCTGGGGGGCGTGCGACCCGGGACCCACAACGCGATCACCGACGTCGACGGCGTGCGCGTCGGCCAGACCACCCGTGACGAGCCGGGCTGGCTGACCGGGGTCACCGTCGTCGTGCCGCCACCGGGAACGGTCGGCGGCGTCGACGTGCGCGGCGGCGGGCCGGGCACCCGCGAGACCGACCTGCTCGACCCGGCGAACGCCGTCGACGCGGTCGACGCCGTCGTCCTCTCGGGCGGCAGCGCCTTCGGGCTGGGGACCGCCGACGGGGTCGCGGACGCCGCGCGGGTCATGATCGTCATGCCGAGCGGCATGAGCA
>JACXUW010000092.1 GCA_014763705.1 Micrococcales bacterium
CGCGTGGGCCATCCTCGCCCGGCCGTCGTCGTCGAGAAGGACCCCGGTCGGGTTGTGGAAGTCCGGGATGAGCGCGGCCGCCCGCGCCCCGGTCGCGCCGACGAGCCGGACCGCCTCCTCGAGGTCCCAGCCGGTGGGGTCGACGGGCAGGCCGTGCAGCCGGGCGCCGGCGGCCCGCAGCGCGTCGAGCGTGTTCGGGTACGAGGGGTCCTCGACGACGACGCGGTCGCCGGGGCGGAGCAGGGCGCGCGCGACGACGCCGAGGCCGGCCACCGCGCCGGACGTGACGAGGACGTCGTCGGCCGAGGTCGGCAGGCCGCGGTCGCGGTAGCGCTGGGCGACCGCCTCCCGCAGCTCCGGGACGCCGTAGGTGAGGTACCCGGCGCCGCAGAGGTACGCGGGCAGCCGCTCCACCGCCCGCTCGTAGGCCTCGACGACGCCCGCCGGAGCGCGGGTCGCCGCGCACGTGAGGTCGATGACGCCCTCGGCGACGTCGGCCGGGTAGAGCCCCCCGGTGCCGCGGCGGCGGGCACCGCTCGGCAGCGACGCGACCGACCCCGAGCCCTGCCGCGAGACGAGGTACCCGCTCTCGCGCAGCACGTCGTAGGCGCGGGTCACGGTCGTCCGGCTCACCCCGAGCGGGCGGGTGAGGTCACGCTCGCTCGGCAGCCGGGCGCCGACGGGGACGCGCCCGTCGGCGATCGCCAGCCGCAGGGCGTCGGCGAGGGCGCGGTAGGCGGGGCGGACCCCGGAGACGTCACCGACGAGGCGGGCGGTGCGGGCGGCGCTGATCGTGGGGCTCGGGGACACGTGGCCACTGTGGCACGATTGGCCCTCGAATCCCAGACCAATCAGGCCGACGATGGAGCCATGTCACCGATGCAGCTCGCCCGGCGGGGCGTGGCCCGACGGGTCGCCCTCACCCCGATGACCCCGCTCGAGCAGGTGCGGGCCGGCCGGATGGGCCACCGCGTCGTGCAGCTGCTCGTCGGGCTCGTGCTCTTCGGCGTGACGATGGCCCTCCTCGTCCGCGCGACCCTGGGCCTCGAGCCGTGGGGCGTGCTGTCCTACGGGCTGATCCGGCACATCCCGCTCAGCTACGGCGAGATGGTCATCGCGACCTCGTTCGTCGTGCTCCTCCTCTGGATCCCGCTGCGCCAGTGGCCGGGGCTCGGCACGGTGCTCAACGCCGTCGTCATCGGCCTGGCCACCGACGCCACGCTCTCGCTCGTGCCGCCGGTCGAGGGCCTCGGCTGGCGTGCGCTGCTCATGGTCGTCGGTGTCGTCGGCAACGGGCTGGCCGGCGCGCTCTACATCGGCAGCCAGCTCGGTCCCGGACCGCGCGACGGGCTGATGACCGGCCTCGCCCACCGCACCGGCCGCTCGATCCGCCTCGTGCGCACCTCGATCGAGGTGACCGTCGTCGTCCTCGGCTGGACCCTCGGCGGCGTCGTCGGGCTGGGCACCCTCGTCTACGCCCTCCTCATCGGGCCGGTCGTCCAGCTCTTCCTGCCGATGCTCACCGTGCGCCTCGGGCCGCCGGCTCAGGAGCCGGAGCTCGCCGAGACCTCCGGCTCGTAGCGCCACGACCACACCGCCGCCGCCCACGCGGCGAGCAGGAGGGCCACCGAGGCCCCGAGCGCCCAGCGCAGCGACGTCCCGGGGTCGTCGGTGCGGGCGACGGCCACCTGGTAGGTCGTCATGAGGACCGCGGCCCCGATCGCGGCGCCGATCCGTTGCCCGGTCTGCAGGGCCCCGCCGGCCGCGCCGCCCATCCGGGGCGGGACCTCGGCGAGCGACAGGGTGATGTTCGGCGAGACGACGGCGCCGCCGCCGAGGCCGGCGACGAGCAGGGGGGCCGCGAGCGCCCACCACGGGAGGTCGCCGTCGAGGGCCGGGACGACGACGGTGAGCGCGACGAGGCCGGCCATCATCACGCCGAGGGCGACGACGGTGATCGGCCGGCCGACCCGGCTGACCAGCCGCCCGGCGAGCGGGCTCGCGACGGCCGACCCGACGGCGAACGGGGTGAGGAGCAGCCCGGCGTGCAACGGCGTGTAGTCCAGCCCCTCCTGGAGGAAGACGCTGAGCACGAGGAAGACCCCGGTGAAGCCGGTGAAGTAGAGGCTGCCCACGAGGATGCCGCTGGCGTAGCCGGGCGTCCCGCGCAGCAGCCCGAGGTCGAGCAGCGGCTCGCCGCCGGAGTGGACCACCCGGCGCTCGCGGCGGACGAACGCCGCGCCGGCGACGGGGACGAGGAGGAGCAGGAGCAGCGGCCACCGGCGGCCCGACTCGAGGCTGACGACCGGGTAGAGCAGCGCGAGGACGGTGACGCCGAGGAGCGCCGCGCCGGGGAGGTCGAGGCGGGTGTCGCGGGGCGCGTCGTCCAGCCGCCCCGGCACGAGGCGGGCGATCGCCACGAGGAGGACGAGGCCGATCGGCACGTTGACGAGGAAGATCCACCGCCAGCCGTTCTCCGCCCCGAAGAAGGCGATGAGCAGGCCGCCGAGCACCGGCCCGATCGCCGACGACACCGACACGGTGAACCCGAAGAGCCCGAACGCGACCCCGCGCTCCGGGCCGTGGAACAGCGACTGGATGAGGCCCGAGCTCTGGGGGGTCAGCAGGCCGGCGGCGAAGCCCTGGACCAGCCGGGCACCGACGAGGACCGCGACGTGCGGCGCGAGCCCGGCCGCCGCGCTCGCGAGGACGAACCCGGCCAGCCCGACGAGCATGACGACCCGCCGGCCGTGCGCGTCCCCGAGCCGGCCGCCGCTCACGAGGACGAGCCCGAGGGCGAGGGCGTAGCCGGAGACGACCCACTGGACCGCGCCGGCGGTGGTGCCGAGCCCCGCCCGCATCGAGGGGATGGCGACGTTGACGATGGTCACGTCGAGCAGCACCATGAAGCCGACGACGAGGGTGACGCCGAGGATGCGCCAGCGCCGCGGGTCGGGGGTGTCCTCGGGGGCCGTGCGCTCCCGCTCCTCGGTCTCCTGGCTCACCCGTCCACGCTAGGTGCTGGCGGCGGCTGATGGCCCGGGGGCGCCTCACGGACCGCAACCCTCGACGCGCCCCTTGGTCACAAGTTCGTCACGTCGTCGTCCCGGGAGGCCCGAGCCTCTGCGGTGTTCGCCCCCGGCGGTGCTAGGTTCTGCCCACCACGGCTGCGACCACCCGGGGCGCAGCCGCCCGTCTCGAACACGAGTTCGTACCCACGGAGGGCCGATGATCCGTATCACCCGCACCTGGCGCATCGGGGTGGCCGTCACGGCGGCCAGCCTCTCTCTCGCGGCCTGCGGCAGCAGCGACAACAGCGGCGGCGGCAGCAGCAGCGGCGGAGGCGACTGCAAGGAGCAGAACCTCGCCTTCCTCGGCGCCCTGACCGGCGACGCCGGCGCCCTCGGCGTCAACATGGCCAACGGCATCCAGCTCGCCGTCGACGAGTACAACAAGGACGCCAAGTGCAAGGTCGGCTTCAAGAAGTTCGACTCCCAGGGCAGCCCCGACAAGGCCCCCGCGCTGGCCACCCAGATCGTCGGCGACAAGACCATCGTCGGTCTCATCGGTCCCGGCTTCTCGGGTGAGTCCCTCGCCACCGGCAAGACCTTCTTCGAGTCGGGCCTGCCCTCGATCTCGCCCTCGGCGACCAACGTCACGATCACCCAGCAGGGCTGGACCACCTGGCACCGCGTCATCGGCAACGACGAGGCGCAGGGCAAGGCCGACGCGAAGTACCTCACCGAGACGGTCGGCGCCAAGAAGGTGTACGTCGTCGACGACGCCCAGGACTACTCCAAGGGCCTCGCGACCGTCGTCAAGGACAGCCTCGGCGCGGCCGCGGTGGGTTCGGACGAGATCCAGGTGAAGCAGACCGACATGTCGGCCACGGTCACCAAGATCACGGCCGCCGGTGCCGACGCGGTCTTCTACGGCGGCTACTACACCGAGGCGGGCCTGCTCGTGAAGCAGCTGCGCCAGGCCGGCTGGAAGGGTACCTTCATGTCCGGCGACGGCGCCGAGGATCCGTCGTTCGTCAAGGTCGCGGGTGCGGCCGGCGACGGCGCGATCCTCTCGGCCCCGGCGGCTCCCGCCCCGGCCGACTTCGCCGGCAAGGTCAAGGAGGACACCGGCAACGAGGCGGGCCTGTACACCACGCAGTCCTACGACGCCGCGAACATCTTCCTCGACGCGCTCAAGGCCGGGAAGACGGAGCCCAAGGACATCAACGACTTCATCAACTCCTACAGCGGCGACGGTGTGAGCGGACCGATCTCCTTCGACGACAAGGGCGACATCAAGACCTCGACCATCTACGCGTACATGGTCAAGAACGGTGCGCTCGACACGGAGAACCCGACCCCGATCAAGTGACCGGGTTCGCACGCCAGAACCGATGACGACTCGCGGCCGGGGGCGGCACCGCCCCCGGCCGCGGTCTCTGCCGTAGGAGTGCCGTGGACTTCTCGTTCCTCTTCACCAACATCGTCGAGCTGACCATCACCGGTCTGGCCATCGGCGCCGTCTACTCGCTGGTCGCGCTCGGGTACACGATGGTGTACGGCGTGCTGCAGCTCATCAACTTCGCCCACTCCGAGGTGTTCATGTACGGCACCTTCGCGGTGGCGTGGGTGTTCGTCTTCCTCCACGGAACGGTGCCGGTCACCCAGAGCCTCGGGTCGACGATCGGGCTGCTCGTCGTGGCGCTGCTGGCCGCGATGGCACTGTCGGCGGCGATCGCCCTCGTCATCGAGCGGGTGGCCTACCGACCACTGCTCAAGCGCGGGGCCCCGCGGCTCATGGCGCTCATCTCGGCGATCGGCGCCTCGTTCGCGCTCTCCGAGCTGATGGGCCTGCGTGACCGCGTCGTCGGGTGGGTCGGGCTGCGCGACAACCTCGACAACTACGTCTCCAAGGCGCGCGACACCTACTCCAACCCGGTGACCATCCAGCCGGACACGGTCTTCCACGTCGGCTCCTACGGGGTCAAGAACGTCGACATCATGGTCATCGTCGCCGCGCTGCTCATGATGATCGCCCTCGACCAGTTCGTCCGCCGCACCCGCTTCGGGCGCGGCATGCGAGCGGTGGCGCAGGACCCCGACTCGGCGGCGCTCATGGGCGTCAACGCCTCCCGCATCGTGCGCGGGACGTTCGTCCTCGGCGGCATGATGGCCGGGGCCGCGGCCACGCTCTACATGGTGAAGATCGGCTCGACCCGCCAGGACTCGGGCTTCATCCTCGGCGTCAAGGCCTTCACCGCGGCCGTCCTCGGGGGCATCGGCAACCTGCGCGGCGCCCTCGTCGGTGGGCTCATCCTCGGGGTGGCCGAGAACTACGGCGCCGGCATCTTCGGCACCCAGTGGAAGGACGTCGTGTCCTTCGTGCTCCTCATCCTCATCCTCCTCGTGCGACCCTCCGGCCTGCTCGGTGAGTCGCTCGGAAAGGCGCGTGCGTGATGGGCGTCGTCCGCACCTACCTCGACCGCATGGCGCGGCGCTACGCCGCCCTGCCGCGGCCCGCTCGGCTCGCCCTCATCGTCCTGCTGGTGATCTTCTTCTACGTGCTGCCGCTGCTGCGGCCCCCGATCATCACGACCGAGCAGATCGACTTCGGCGGGGTGATGTTCGGTGTCGCCGCCACGGCGCTGGTCGCCGTCGGCCTCAACATCGTCATCGGCTACGCCGGCCTGCTCGACCTCGGGTACATCGGCTTCTACCTCGTCGGCGCGTACACGACCGGCGTGCTCACGGCCTACCACTTCGCGTGGCCGTTCTTCCTCGTCCTGCCCCTCGCGGTCGTCGTGACCATGGCGACCGGCGTCCTGCTCGGCTGGCCGACGCTGCGGGTGCGCGGCGACTACCTCGCCATCGTCACGCTCGGCTTCGGGGAGATCATCCGGCTGATCGTCACCAACGTCGGCTGGCTCGGTGCGGCGGCCGGCATCAAGGACATCCCGCACCCCCCGAACATCGGTCCGGCCCCGAAGCCGCCCTTCGACCAGGGCGGCCTGTTCAGCATCCCCAGCCTCCAGTGGGACGGCATCATCCCGTCGATCGACCAGGGCCGGGACACCCGGTTCCTCATCTTCGGGGCGCTGAGCGCGGTGCCGTACTACTGGCTCATCCTCACCTTCCTCATCCTCATCCTCTTCGCCGACCGCCTCGTCAAGGACAGCCGGGTCGGCCGGGCGTGGGAGGCCACCCGCGAGGACGAGGACGCCGCCGAGCTGATGGGAGTGCCGACGTTCCGCTTCAAGCTCCTCGCGTTCGCGCTCGGGGCGGCGATCGGTGGCCTGTCGGGGTCGCTCTACGCGAGCAGCCAGGGCGGTTACATCAACCCGCAGAGCTTCCCGCTGCTGCTGTCGATCCTCTTCGTCGCGGCGGTCATCGTCGGCGGCGCGGGCAGCCGGTGGGGCGCGATCGTCGGCGGCACGCTCGTCGCCTACCTCCCGGAGCGCTTCCGGGAGTTCGCCGACTTCCGGCTGCTCGTCTTCGGCCTGGCCCTGATGATCCTGCCGGTCTACCGGCCCCAGGGCCTCCTGCCCCCACGGCGCACCATCCGCGCCCGGGTGGCGGCCAAGGAGATCGACCAGCTCGAGGGGCGCGACGACGCCCAGACGGAGGTGCTCTGAGATGGCCGAGCGTGCCCGCGTCCTCGAGGTGGACGACGTCACCCTCCGCTTCGGCGGCCTCACCGCGCTGGACTCGGTGTCGCTGCACATCGACGAGGGCGAGATCCTCGGGATGATCGGCCCGAACGGTGCCGGCAAGACCACCGCCTTCAACGTCATCACCGGGGTCTACCAGCCCACGTCGGGAGCGGTCCGCTTCGAGGGCCAGCCCCTGGCCGGTCTCAAGAAGCACGCCATCACCCGGCGCGGCATCGCCCGCACGTTCCAGAACATCCGGCTCTTCAACTCGATGACGGCCCTGGAGAACGTGCTCGTGGGCGCCGACGCGCACCACTCCAGCGGGGTGCTCTCCGCGCTGTTCCGGACCTCGAAGCACCGCCGCGAGGAGGACGACGGCCACGAGCGCGGCATGGAGCTGCTCGAGTTCATGGGGCTGACCTCCCGGGCCGACGAGCTCGCCGCGAACCTCTCCTACGGCGACCAGCGACGCCTCGAGATCGCCCGGGCCATGGCCACCGGCCCGAAGCTGCTCTGCCTCGACGAGCCGGCCGCGGGCTTCAACCCGCAGGAGAAGGTCCAGCTCATGGAGCTGATCAAGCGGGTCCGCGACCGCGGGTACACCGTGCTGCTCATCGAGCACGACATGCGGCTCGTCATGGGGGTGACCGACCGGATCGTCGTGCTGGAGTTCGGCAAGAAGATCGCCGAGGGCACCCCCGCCGAGATCCGCGACGACCCCGCGGTCATCGCCGCCTACCTGGGAGTTGATGAGGATGCTTCTTGAGGTCGAGAACCTCTGTGTCAACTACGGGCACATCGAGGCCATCCGCGACATCTCCTTCGGGGTCGAGGAGGGCCAGGTGGTCTCGCTCATCGGGGCCAACGGCGCGGGCAAGACGACGACGCTCAAGACCATCTCGGGGCTGCGTCCGGTCCGCGCCGGGCGGGTGCTCTTCGACGGCCAGGACATCACACAGGTCCCGGCGCACGAGCGGGTCGCGCTCCGGCTGAGCCAGGCGCCCGAGGGACGCGGCGTGTTCGTCGGGATGTCCGTGCGCGAGAACCTCGACATGGGCGCGTACGTGCGGACCGACCGCAAGTCGGCGGCCTACACCGAGGACCTCGAGCGCGTGTTCCACCTCTTCCCGCGGCTCTACGAGCGCGAGCGGCAGATCGCGGGGACGATGTCCGGCGGTGAGCAGCAGATGCTCGCCATCGGCCGGGCGCTCATGGCCCGGCCGAAGCTGCTGCTCCTGGACGAACCGTCGATGGGGCTGGCACCCAAGCTGATCCAGCAGATCTTCGCCATCATCAAGGAGATCAACGAGCAGGGCACGACGGTGCTCGTGGTCGAGCAGAACGCCGCCCAGGCGCTCAAGCTGGCGCACACCGCGCACATCCTCGAGACCGGCGAGATCGTGCGCTCGGGGACCGGTGCCGAGCTCGCGGGCGACGAGTCGGTGAAGGCCGCCTACCTCGGCGGCGACGTCTAGCCGGGCCGGTTCAGCCGTCGAGGGCGAGCGCGAAGGGCAGCACGCCCGGGGCGCCCGCGAGCCGCAGCGCGCGGCCGGCGACGGTGAGGCTCCACCGCGACGACACGATGTCGTCGACGAGGAGCACCGGCCCCGGGCAGCCGTCGAGCGCGGTCGCGAGGTCGGGGCCGACGACGAGCCGCTCCCAGACGCCGGCCAGCCGGTAGGCGCTGTTGCCGCCCATCTCGCCGGTCGGGCCGTCGTGGGCGAGGTCGAGCGCGCCGAGCATCCGCAGCCGGCCGATCTCGGCGAGCCCGGCCGCGAGGGAGCCGACGAGTCGTGGCCGGGTGCGCGACGGCATCGCGACCACGCCGACCGGCCGCGCGCCCCATCCCCACCCGGCGAGGACCGGCACGCAGGCCCGCAGCAGCTCGGGGGAGGCGGGGGCGTCCTCGGCGAGGACCTCGCGCAGGCGTTGGCCCCACCCGAGGTCGGAGAGCCGGGCGAGCACCCGGCCGGGCCGCACCTGCTCCTCCGGGGCGATGCGCCCCTTGACCGGGACGCCGAGCCGGTCCATCCCGGTGGGCCACTGGGCGCGGGGGTCGAGGTCGACGCCGACCCGCTGCAGTCGCTCGCGGGCCGCGCCGACGACGCGGTCGGGGACCTCGGTGGGGTACCAGGGGCCCGCACAGCCGTCGCAGCGGCCGCACGGGACGGCGGTGTCGTCGTCGAGGCACTCCTGGAGGAAGGCCATCCGGCAGCCGTCCGTGCGCTCGTAGTCGACCATCAGCTGCTGCTCGTCACGGCGCGCGGCGGCCACCCGGTCGTACCGCTCGGCGTCGTAGTGCCACGGCACGCCGGTGGCGACCCATCCGCCGGAGACCCGCTGCACCGCGCCGTCGACGTCGAGGACCTTGAGGAGCAGCTCGAGGCGGGTCCGTCGGACGTCGACGGCCGTCTCGAGGGCGGCGGTCGAGAGCGGCCGGCCGGCCTCGGCGAGCGCGCGGAGCACCGCCTCGGCCTGCTCCTCGCGTGGCATCGAGACGCTCGCGAAGTACCGCCAGATGTCGTGGTCCTCCGGCCCGGGCAGCAGGAGGACGTCGGCCCGCTCGGTGGCGCGCCCGGCCCGGCCGACCTGCTGGTAGTAGGCGACCGGGCTGCTCGGCGCCCCGAGGTGGACGACGAAGCCGAGGTCGGGTTTGTCGAAGCCCATCCCGAGCGCCGAGGTGGCGACGAGCGCCTTGACCTCGTTGCGGCGCAGGGCGTCCTCGAGCCGCTCGCGGTCGGCGGGGTCGGTGCGGCCGGTGTAGGACGCGACCGCGTGGCCGGCCTCGGACAGGCTCGCCGCGACGTCCTCGGCCGCGGAGACGGTGAGTGCGTAGACGATGCCGCTGCCCGGCAGCTCGCCGAGGTGGGCGAGCAGCCAGCCGAGGCGCTGCTCCGGCGACATCGAGCGGAGCACACCGAGGCGCAGGGAGTCGCGGGCGAGGCCCCCACGCACCGTGAGGACGGGCCGACCGCCGACGCCCAGCTGCTCCTCGACGTCGTGGACGACGCGGGCGTTGGCAGTGGCGGTGGTGGCGAGCACCGGTGTGTCGGAGGGCAGCCCGTCGAGGAGGTCGCGGATGCGCCGGTAGTCGGGGCGGAAGTCGTGGCCCCAGTCGCTGACGCAGTGCGCCTCGTCGACGACGAGCAGGCCACAGCGGCGGGCGAGGTCGGGGAGCTGCTCGTCACGGAAGCGCGGGTTGTTGAGCCGCTCGGGGCTGACGAGGAGGACGTCGACGGCGTCACCGGCCAGGGCGGCGCGCACCTCGTCCCAGTCCTGGGCGTTGGCGGAGTTCATCGTGACGGCTCGGATGCCGGCCCGCTGCGCGGCGGCGATCTGGTCGCGCATGAGGGCGAGCAGCGGACTGATGATGACCGTGGGGCCGGCGCCCTCGGCACGGCGCAGGGCCGTGGCGACGAAGTAGACCGCCGACTTGCCCCATCCGGTGCGCTGCACGACGAGCACGCGGGAGCGGTCGGCGACGAGGGCCGAGACCGCCTCGAGCTGGCCGTCGCGGAAGTCGGCGTCGTCGCGCCCGACGAGCCGGCGCAGGTCGGCGCGCGCCCGCTCGGTGAGCTGGGGTGTCGGGGGAGCGGGGACGGGTGGCGCGGCCGGTGTCGTCATGGTCCGCCCACCG
>JACXUW010000548.1 GCA_014763705.1 Micrococcales bacterium
GCATCGGATGCTCCTTGCGGGTCGGTCGGGTTCGGTGACGATGACGAGACTGCGCGCCGACCCTCGCGACCACTGCGCGTCAACCTCGGGACTTGCTGGAGATCCGCCCCGCGCCCGCCTCGGTGCGAGCACCTCGAGCGGGGAGGTGGGGCGGCGGCAGGACCTTCAGGAAGTCTCGAGGTTTCCTCCAGACAGGTCCGCGGCCCGCATGGGACGGTGTGCCCGTGGCCGACTCCGCGAGCTCCCCCGCCCCGCGCGTCCTCGTCGTCGACGACGAGGAGAACATCGCCTACCTCGTCTCGTCCGCGTTGCGCCTCGCCGGGATGGAGGTCGCCACCGCGGCCACCGGCGGCGACGCCCTCGAGGCCGCGTCCCGCACCCACCCGGACGTCGTCGTCCTCGACGTGATGCTCCCCGACCTCGACGGCTTCGAGGTGCTGCGCCGCCTCCGTGCCACCGGCACGACCGCCCCGGTCCTCTTCCTCACCGCCCGCACCGAGACCGCCGACCGGGTCCGCGGCCTGACGAGCGGCGGCGACGACTACATCACCAAGCCGTTCGCCCTCGAGGAGCTCGTCGCCCGGGTCCACGTCGCCCTCCGTCGCGGTGGCGTGGCAGCCGCCCCGAGCGCCCGGCACCGGGTGCACGACCTCGTCCTCGACGAGGACCAGCACCGGGTCTGGCGCGGCGACACCGAGGTGCACCTCACGGCGACCGAGTTCAGCCTGCTGCGCCTCCTCCTCGTCAACACCGGCCGGGTCGTCACCCGCGCGCAGATCCTCGACCACGTGTGGCAGTACGACTTCGCCGGCGAGACGGCCATCATCGAGTCGTTCGTCTCGACCCTGCGCAAGAAGGTCGACGCCGCGACGCCCAAGCTCATCCACACGGTCCGCGGCGTCGGCTACACGGTCCGGGAGCCGTGATGACGCTCCGCCGCCGGCTGGTCGTCGCCGTCGTCGTCCTCGGCGTCCTGTCCGTCGTCGCGGGCGTCACCGTCGTCCTCGTCCAGCGGGCCTTCCTCGTGGGCCGCCTCGACGCCGAGATCGCCGCCCTCGCCGAGAACCCCCGAGCCGTCCTCCTCGCCTCGCAGCGCGCCGACGGAGCCGTCGCGACGGCCGCCCTGAGCGACGTCTACGTCGGCCGGATGTCCGGCGACGGCCGGCTCGTCACCGTCCTCGCGCCGCAGGCGGACCCGCAGCTCGTGCCGGCCCTCGACCCCGGCGAGCAGGTCCTCACCCCCGCCGGCCGGCCCACGGCATCCGGTGTGGCGCAACGGGTTCGGGTGGTCACCGTGCCTCTGGCCAACGGGCGGGCGCAGGCCGTCATCGCCGTCCCGACCACCTCCGCCGACCTGACCACCCGGCGCCTCGGCCTGACCCTCGGCCTCACCGGGCTCGTCGTCGCCGCTTTCGTGGGTCTGCTGCTCTGGTGGGTCGACCGGCTCGGCCTGCGGCCCATCGCGCAGATGACCGACGCCGCGATGCTGGTGGTGGTCTGCGCGCAGGTCGACAGCTGGGAGAAGAATGTCCGCCGCGTCTGGGACGGCACGCCACAAGAAGTGCAGGACTACATGGCCGGCGCCATCGACAACTACTACCGCGACAAGCCGCAGGTCCAGCGTGACGAGGTCATGCGCAGCTGCGGGCTGATGGCGCAGACGCTGATGCTCGCTGCCCGCGGCAAGGGCCTGGACTCCTGCCCGATGGATGGCTTCGACTTCGACGCGGTCGGCCGGTTGATCAACCTGCCGGACAACCACGTGATCGGCCTGATGGTGGCGGTCGGCAAGCGCACCGCCGATCCGCGCCCGCGCGTGGGCAAGCTGCCGTTCGACGAGGTGGTGATTCGCGACCGCTTCTGACGGTTTGAGGCGGCTTCGGCACTCACTGAAGCCGCCTGCGTTGCATCGCTGAACCGGGCGC
>JACXUW010000093.1 GCA_014763705.1 Micrococcales bacterium
GCGCAGCTCCTCCTCGCGGAGGCCGGTCACGACCTCGTCGTGGGCAGCGTCGAGCCCGCCGAGGGCCTCGAACCGGCCGTGCTCGCCGCGTGGCACGCGCGGCACCAGCTGCGCGAGGGTCACCGGCACGTGCACGGGGCCAACCTCGGCGTGCGGGCCGACGCGTACCTGGCGGCCGGGGGGTTCCCGGACCTGCCGATCCACGAGGACGTGGCCCTCGTCGAGCGGGTCCGCTCCACCGGCCGCCCCTGGGTCGCCACCGACCGGGCGCGGGTGCGTGCCTCGGCCCGCCGCGTCGGGCGGGCCGAGGGCGGGTTCGCGAGCTACCTCGCCGCGCTCACCACACCACCTGGGCTGCCCGGCGAGCGCGCCGGCTGACCACGCCGCGCTCGCCGGCCGACCCCGTGTCGCCGGGATTTCAGGCGTCCTCCTTGCGGAAGGTCGCCGTCCCCCACCACATCGCGACGACGAAGAGGCCGACGGCCCACAGCGTGCCGTAGAGGACCTTGTCGTTGCCGAAGTCGCCGAGGAAGGTCGAGCGCACACCGTCGGTGATCCACTTGACCGGCATGAAGTCGCTGACGTTCTGCAGCCACTTCTTGCCGAGGGTCATCGGCAGGAGGATGCCCGAGAGGAGCAGCACGGGCATCATCACGACGTTGATGACCGGCGCCATGACGTCCTCGCTCTTCGTCGTCAGCGCGAGGGCGTTCGAGGCCGCGGCGCACGCGCCACCCATGAACAGGGTGATGACGACGCCCATCAGCGCTCCCCGACCGGGTGCGTCCATCCCGAGGACGTAGCCGAGGCCGATGAGCACGGCGGCCTGGACGAGCAGCTGGAGGAGGTCGCGCCACAGCCGGCCCATGAGGAGGGCGGTGCGGTTGGCCGGGGTGACCCGCTCGGCCTCGACGACGCCGTCGCGCCACTCGGAGATGAGCCCGAAGCCGGCGAAGAACGCCCCGAAGAGGCTCAGCTGCACCAGCATCCCGGGCACGAAGAAGGTCCAGCTGTTCTCGTAGCCGAACTGCTTCGCGATGGGCTCGAGGAGCGGCCCGAAGAGGAAGAGGTAGAGGACCGGCTGCATCAGCCCGATGAGGACCCCCGCGGGGTTGCGCAGGTTCATCCGGAGCTGCCGGCGGAAGACGATGAAGGACTCGCGGAGGAAGGTCATGCCTGGGCTCCTGACGGGACGGGCTCGGAGGGGTCGGCGTCATCGGTGAGCTCCGGCCGCTCGGTGGCGGCCTCGGCGTCGCGCAGCGAGCGGCCGGTGAGGCTGAGGAAGACGTCGTCGAGGGTGGGTCGCTTGACCTCGAAGGTGGCGAGGTCGACGCCCGCGGTGGTCAGGTCGCGCAGCAGCCCCGGCACGGCCTGGGCGGCCCGCGGCACCCGGCCACGTGCGTGCCGGCCGTCGATCTCCACCGACCCCGCGATCGCCTCGAGCCGCGCCGCGGCCTCGCCGACCTGCGCGTGGTCGGCGACCTCGAGGTCGACGAGGTCACCCGCGACCTGGGCCTTGAGGTTGTCGCTCGTGTCGGCGGCGACGATGCGCCCGTGGTCGATGACGATGATCCGGTCGGAGAGGGTGTCGGCCTCGTCGAGGTAGTGGGTCGTGAGGAACACCGTCGCCCCGCGCTCGCTGCGCAGCCCGCCGATGTGGCCCCAGAGGTTGGCCCGGGCCTGCGGGTCGAGGCCGGTGGTCGGCTCGTCGAGGAAGACGAGGGTGGGGTCGTGGATGAGCCCCATCGCGATGTCGAGCCGCCGGCGCTGCCCCCCGGACATC
The DNA here is from genome assembly GCA_014763705.1 of Micrococcales bacterium. Classification (GTDB taxonomy): domain Bacteria; phylum Actinomycetota; class Actinomycetes; order Actinomycetales; family Dermatophilaceae; genus Phycicoccus. Next base: position 1,784 of record JACXUW010000093.1, read on the forward strand.
GACTTCGGCTGCCGGGTCCACAGGCCGGGCAGGTCGAGCTGCTCGAAGAGCTCGTGGCCGCGGCGGCGTGCGTCGGCACCGGACATCCCGTAGAGCATCCCGTGGTCGACGATCTCGTCGCCGGCGCGGGCGAAGCTGCCGGTGGAGCCGCTCTGCGAGACGTAGCCGATGCTGCGGCGGACCTTCGCCGACTCGCGGACGACGTCGTACCCGGCGACGGTGGCGGTGCCGGCGGTGGGGCGCAGCAGCGTGACGAGCATCCGCAGCGTCGTCGTCTTGCCGGCGCCGTTGGGGCCGAGGAAGCCGACGACCTCACCCTCGGCGACGTCGAGGTCGACGCCGTCGACGGCGCGGACCTCCTTCTTCTGGCGGCCTTCGCGGGTGGTGAAGGTCTGCACGAGCCCCCGTGCGTGGATCATCATCGTCCTCCATGGTGGTCAAACTTGAACATCGGTAGTGTTCAACATTGAAGAGAGGCCGTCAAGCGCATTGACCCGGCACCTCCGGACAGGATGGACCGGGCCACCGACAAGAACTCATCGGTGCGCGGGCCGCCGGGCCGGGAGCCGCCGGGACCCGGCTCGGGTCAGTCGCGGCCGAGGAGCTCGACGTAGCGGGCGCGGTCGCGGGCCATCTGCCAGCCGGGGTCGTCCGCGCTGGGGGCCCAGCTGGGCGGGTCGCCGGCGAAGTCGAGGTCGCCGGCGCGCACCCGTGCGACGAGGTCGACGAGCCACTCGCGCTCGGTGGCGGCCAGGCCCATCCACAGGTCGGCCATCGCGCGGACGTGCGGCGGTGAGCCCTCCATCCCGCCGTGGGTGGCGACCTGCCGGCGGACCCCGGCGTCGAGGTGCGCGAGCCGCGTGGTCAGCGACGCCAGCGCCTCCTCGCGGGGCATGAGCGCCATGAGGGCGAGCGCCGTGTGGAAGGCGAGGGGCGAGAGGAGGTCGACCGTCTCGGCGGCGTCGCTCCACATCCCGCGGAAGGCCTCGCGACCGGGCGGCGTCGTCGTGTAGACCGCCACCTCGCGGCTGCCGTCCTGCACGTCGTGCCGCTCGAGCTCACCGCGCCGGGTCAGGGTGGCCAGGCCGGAGTAGATCGAGCCCGGGTTCACGTGCGCCCACTCCTCGACGTTCCACGACAGGAGCTCGCGACGGATCTGGTAGCCGTTGACCGGCTCGAAGATCATCACCGAGCCGAGGAGGAGGAGTCTCGTCTCGGTGGCCGCCATGGGGCGCAGTGTAGGGACGCGGGCGTGGCGACGGGCGAGGGCGGGAGGGCCCGGCGGTTCAGGCGCAGTCGAGGCAGATGCTCGTGCCGGGCTTGGACTCCTGCGACCGGTGGACCAGCAGGAAGCAGCTGATGCACGAGAACTCGTCGGCCTGGCGGGGCACGACGCGGACCTCGAGCGAGAGGTCGGAGAGGTCGGCGCCGGGGAGGGTGTGCCCGTCGACGGCCTCGGTGTCCTCCTCGAGCAGGTCGGTCGCGGTGCGCGACCGCGCGCTGTCGAGCTCGATGATGTTGTCGGCCTTCTCCTCCTCGCCGTCGCGGACTCGAGGAGCGTCGTAGTCGGTGGCCATGGGGTGCACCTTTCGGTCGTCGAGCCGGCGGGGTCCGGGCTGGGCCGGGACGCCGAGTATGTCGAGGTCAGGGGGTCTGTGTCAAAGGTTTGTGGAAACTTCGACGAAGGTCTCTCAGCCGCTCAACGGCGGGGCGGTCCGTGGTGTTCCCGTGGGCGTCCCGCGGCACGCCCGGCTACCGGCCGAGACCGAGCGCGAGGGCGACGAGGACCGCCGCGACGATGCCCGTCGCCGGGACCCAGGCCCAGTGCACGTGCGGCGCGTCGGCGCGAGCAGCAGCGTGCGACCCGGCGCGCTCGCGGCGGAAGCGACGGGCGCGCACGGCCGGAGCCTCCGGGGTGGGGGTGGGGTCGGTGAGCGCCTCCTGGGCCGACTCGGCGCGCGCCGCCGTGCCGACGACCTCGGCGGCGACCCGTCCCGCCTCGCCGAGCTCGGACTCGGGCAGCCCGAGCCGCTCGCCCAGCTCGCGGGCGCTCACCGGACGGGCCTCGGGCCTCTTCTCGAGGCACTGCTCGACGAGGGTGCGCAGCGTGCCGGTGACGTGGTCGGGCAGTGGCGGCGGAGGGTCGTTGACCTGGGCCAGCGCCGTGGCGACCGGGGTGTTCCTGTCGAACGGCCTTCTGCCGGTGAGCATCTCGTGGGCGACGATCCCGAGGGCGTAGAGGTCGCTCGCTCCCGTCGCCGGCTCCCCGAGGGCCTGCTCGGGGGAGAGGTAGTGCGGCGTTCCGACGATCTCGCCGGTCTGGGTGTGCGCGCTGCCGTCGACGGCCCGCGCGATGCCGAAGTCGGTGAGCTTCACGACGCCGTCGGGCGTCAGGAGGATGTTCGCGGGCTTGACGGCGCGGTGCACGACGCCGGCCTCGTGCGCCGCGCCGAGGGCGAGGGCGGCCTGGGCGACGATGCCCCGCACCTGCTCGGTGGGCAGCGGCCCCTCGCGACGGACGACCTCGGAGAGCGGCTCGCCCTCGACGAGCTCCATCACGAGGAAGGCGAGCGTGTCCTCCTCGCCGTAGTCGTAGAGGGAGGCGATGTTCGGGTGGCTGAGCGCCGCCGTGTAGAGGGCCTCGTCGCGGAAGCGCCGGACGAAGACCGGCTCGGCGTCGGTGCTGGGCCGCAGCACCTTGACGGCGACCGTGCGGTCGAGGACCGTGTCGTCGGCCCGCCAGACGTCACCCATGCCTCCGGAGGCGATCCGGGAGACGAGTCGGTAGCGCTCCCCGAGGCAGTAGTCGGGTTGGAGCCGGTTCACCGGAGAGGGCCTGGTCGCACGACGGGGAGCGTACCCGTCCGGGCCGCGTCCAAACGTCCTGACGTGCGAGGTCGAGGGCCCGTCACCCCCGTCGCCGCGCCCCGGCCGCCGACCTCAGTGCCGGCTGCGAGCCTCCTCGGAGGGCAGCGGCTCGAGGTCGACACCACCGGTGCGGGTGGCCGCGGCCCGATACGCCCCGGCCCGAGGCGGCTCGGCCGTGGAGGCCCGGCGCAGCCGCCGGCCCTCGCGCACCCGTTCGTCGAGCTTGTCCCTGGCCTTCTGCGACCCGGAGGTGTCACGCGGGGGCAGCTGGAGCGTGCGCTCGGCCTTGATGCCCGCCTCGAGCTCGCGGACCCGCTCGAGCTCGGCGTCGACCTCGGCCCCGAACAGCAGCGCGAGGTTGGTGATCCACAGCCACAGGAGGAAGACGACGATGCCCGCGAGCGAGCCGTAGGTCTTCGCGTAGGAGCCGAAGGTCGTCACGTAGAAGCCGAACCCGACCGAGGCGAGGACCCACAGGAGGATGGCCACGGCGGCGCCGACCGAGACCCAGCGGAAGCGCGGCTGGCGGACGTTCGGGGTCCAGTAGTAGAGGACCGCGACCATGACGACGACGATCGCGAGCATGAGCGGCCACTTGGCGACCTCGAAGACCGTGACCGTGGCGTCCTCGAGGCCGATCCGCCGGCCGAGCACCGTGGAGACCGAGCCGCTGACGACGAGCCCGAGCAAGACGAGCGCCGCCATCACGATGAGCCCGAGGGTGATGAGGACCTGCTGCGGGCGCAGCTTCCACACCGGCCGTCCCTCGTCGACCTGGTAGACGCGGTTCATCGCCCGGCCGAAGGCCCCGACGTACCCGGACGCCGAGAAGAGGGCGGTGCCGATGCCGAGGACGAGGGCGACGCCGGCGCCGCTGGCCCCGACCATCGAGCGGATGGGCCCGGCGAGCTGGTCCGCGGCGTCGCCCTGGCCGAGCTGGCGGACGACGTCGAGCAGGGCCTGCGTCGTCGACTCGCCCTGGCCGAAGACGCCGAGCAGGGAGACGAGCGCGAGGATCGCCGGGAAGATCGAGAGGACCGAGTAGTAGGTGAGCGCGGCCGCGAGGTCGGTGCACTGGTCGCGCTGGAACTCGGCGAAGGCCGACTTCGCGGTCGTGCGCCAGCCCCGGGAGTCGAGCTCGGTGGGCGAGTCGGCCTTGCGGCGGCTGTCGGGTGCCGGTGCGGTGCGCGCGCGGGTCGCGGCGGCTCCGTCGGTGGCCATGGCGTCCTCCGCGGTCGGGGGCGGTGCCGGCCGGCACCTGCGGTCCGCTCCAACCTAGCCGGGGCGGGGGGCATCCGTGCAGGTGAGGGTCGTCCGGACCGGGACCCGCCGCGGACGGCGGTGCGACCTGAGAGACTGGACCGGTGACCACCGAGGGAGGACGCCACCTGCCGCGGCGCCCCGTGCACTTCGGCCCGGACGCGCTCGAGGCGCACGGTGGCACGCTGCCCGGCCCGGCCGAGACCACCGAGGTGGCGCACCAGACGGCGGCCATCCTCGTCGGGGCGGGCCGCGCGGCCCACGACCCCCAGGTGACGAGCCGGCTCGTCGGGCTCGTCGACGACCTCGGCCTCTCGACCGTCGCCGACCTGTGGTCCTCCCGGCCGGCGCGCACCCTCCCCGGCGCCCTCTGGCGGCTCTACGCGCTGCGCGAGTGGGTGCGTCGCAGCCCCGAGCAGGCGAGTCGCGAGTACGCGGCGGGCATCCGCTTCACGGACGTCGCGCACGCCGTGGCCGGCATCGCCGAACCGCCCCGCCCCGAGGAGCTGCAGCGGGTCGCCGACCAGATCCTCGCGGGGGTGTTCGACGGCGACCTCGCGGTCGCCCTCGAGCGGGCCTCGGCGTTCTGCGCGGTCATCGCGGCCGGGCGGGCCGAGCTGGCGCACGACACCGAGCAGCTCGACCCGGACGCCGCGACCGGCCTCACCCACAGTGGCGGGGCGCTCCTCGCCACCGGTGAGGACCTGCGGGCCTGCGCGCACCTGTGGCGCGCCGGCGACCTCGACTGATCGAGGTGGCGCCTCCCGTCGGCCCGGACGGTGACCACGGCACCGGGTGCCGTGCCCGAAGGCACCTGGTGCCGTGCCCACGCCACGGGGCGCGACACCGCGAAACCCGACCTCGCCGTCGGGAACACCTCGGGCGGGGGGAGGCGTTAGGGTCTCTCGTGGGTGCCGGGCCGCGGCAGCCCCGGGTCCCAACATCAGCCGCTACGAGCGGCCACGCGCCGTGAGGCGCTCCCGGTCCGGCACCCGCCCTCCTCGTCCCGCACCATCCCGGTCGCGCCCCACCAGTCCCTGCGGTCCCAGCCGGCGCACCCGCTCCGCGAGGCGTCGACCGCCGGGCGATTTCGCGGCGAGCATGCAGTCGCCGCCCAGCCTTCGGCCGTACCGTGGGGGGATGCCAGGGGACCCCTCGCTCACCGACGACGACCTCCAGCAGGAGATCGTCCTCGTCGGTGCCCTCGTGCTCGAGGCCTCCGAGGCGGACGGCCCGCTGAGCCAGGAGCGCATCGACGAGATCCTCGGGGTGAGCGACGAGGAGGCCGCTGCGGACCCGGCGTCGGCGGCGGGTGGCGACGCGTCGCCGGAGGGCGTCGAGGAGGCGTCCGCGGGCTGAACGACCGGTGCCCGCGAGGGGTGGTCGCTGGCCTAGCCTGTACCCCAGCACCAGGCCATCCCGGGAGACACCGTCGTGGGCTTTCGCCTCACCCCGCAGGACCCCTCCTTCTTCGAGCTCTTCGCCGACTCCGCGCGCCAGCTCGTCGAGGGCGCAGGGGCGCTGACCGCACTCCTCGGGGCGGACGACGAGGAGCGCGAGGCCCTCCTCAAGCGGATGCACGAGATCGAGGCCGCCGCCGACGACGCGACGCACGCCATCGTCCGGAAGGTCGGCGGCTCGTTCGTCACGCCGTTCGACCGCTCGGACATCCACGCCCTCGCCGTGGCCCTCGACCGGTGCGTCGACCTCATGGAGGCCGCCGTCGACCTCATCGTGCTCTACCAGGTCGAGGAGCTGATGCCGCGGGTGGCCAAGCAGGTCGAGGTCATCTCGCGGATGGCCGAGCTGACCGCCGACGCCATGCCCCGGCTGCGCTCGCTGCGCGAGATGGGCAACTACGGGGTCGAGATCAGCCGGCTCGAGAACCGGGCGAACAAGCAGTACCGGCGGATGCTCGCGGAGCTGTTCAACGCCAAGAAGGCCGACCCCATCACGGTGATGAAGCACAAGGACATCATCGACGCGCTCGAGGCGACGGCGAACGGCTTCGAGCGGGTGGCCCTCACCGTCGAGGCGATCGCGGTCCGGGAGTCCTGACCGGTCGTGGACTGGTGGCCCGCCGCCCTCGTCGTCGTCCTCGCGATGGGGTTCACGTACACGAACGGCTTCCACGACGCCGCCAACGCCGTCGCCACGTCGGTCTCGACGCGCGCGCTCACGCCGCGGATCGCGCTGGTCCTCGCCGCCGTGATGAACCTGCTCGGTGGTTTCGTCGGGGTGCGCGTGGCCGAGACGGTCGGGGGCGACATCGTGTCGGTTCCGGCCGGGGCGACCGGGATCACGCTGTGCGTCGGCGCGCTCGTCGGGGCCACGGGCTGGAACCTGCTCACCTGGTGGCGGGGGCTGCCGTCGTCGTCGACGCACGCGCTGATCGGTGGGCTCGGCGGGGCGGCGCTCGCGGCCGGAGCCCGGGTGAAGTGGGAGAGCATCCTCGACAAGGTCGTCATCCCGATGGTCGTCTCGCCGGTCGTCGGGCTGCTCGGCGGCTTCGCGCTGATGACCCTCATCCTGTGGCTGTTCCGGCGGGCGCGGCCCGGGCCGGCGGTGCGCGGGTTCCGGTACGCGCAGACGGTGTCGGCCGCGGCGATGGCCTTCGGGCACGGGATGCAGGACGCGTCGAAGACCGCCGGGGTGGTGGTCCTGGCGCTCGTGGCCGGAGGGCACCGGCCCGGGTCGGACACCTCGGTGCCGTGGTGGGTGCTCGCGCTGTCGGCGGTCGTGCTGTCGCTCGGGACGTACGCCGGCGGCTGGCGCATCATGCGCACGCTGGGGCGGGGGATCATCCACCTCGACCCGCCGCAGGGCTTCGCCGCGGAGGCGTCGGCGGCGTCGGTGCTCTGGGTGGCGACGATGACCGGGGCGCCGATCTCGACGACGCACGCCATCACGGCGGCCATCACCGGGGCGGGCGCGACCCGGTCGGCGAAGGCGGTCCGGTGGGGGGTGGCGCGCTCGATCGTCGTGGCCTGGGTGCTGACCTTCCCGGGCGCCGGCCTCGCCGCGGCCCTCGTCTACGCCGTCCTCTCCCCCCTCACCTGACCTGCCGCCTGCTGCCGACTGCCTGCTGCCGACTTATTGCGGATTTCCCACCGATCAGGCGCCGACACCGGGCCGTCGAGGTGGGCGATCCGCAAGAAGTCGGGTGGCAGCGAGGACCGTCCACAGGGTCGGTGTGCGGGGGCGGTCGTCCACAGGTCGGTCGCGCGACCTCGACCGGACCTCACGCCCGGACCACGGTGGTCGGATGGAGACGCCGCCACCACCGTTCACCCGGAACGAGGCCCTCGCCGCCGGATGGACCGGGCGACGCCTGGACGCCGCCTTGAGGAGCTGCGCGCTCACCCGGGTGTTCGCCGGGCTCTACGCCCCCGCCGCCGCCTGGGAGGAGCTGCGCCCCTGGGAGCGTCATCTCGCCCTCGCCCGCACCGCCTCCCGGGTCACGCCCGATGCCATCGTCAGCCACGCCAGTGCCGCCGCGCTCCTCGGGCTGCCGATGCCGCCGACTCCGCCGCAGCGCGCCACGATGACGCTCCTCGACGACACTCGTACCTCCTCGGCGGACTCCTGGCGGCAGTTCCACCGGGGAGCGACTCCCGCCTCCCATGTCTGGATCCAGGGCAGGACGCCACACCTCGTCCCGGCGCGCACGGTGATCGACTGCCTGCGCGAGCTCCCTCCCGGTGACGCGCTCGCCGTGGTCGACGGAGCGCTCCGGCGGGGGCTCGTGACGGTCCCGGCGCTGCGGCGCATCCGCGAGCACGAGCGGCGCTGGCCCGGAATCGCCGTGGCCGATGCCCTCCTCGAGCTGGCCGACGGACGTCGGGAGAACTGGCTCGAGTCGTTCAGCGCGTGGTCCTTCCACGAGTGCGGACTCCCGCTCGGGGTGCCGCAGGTGGTGGTCCTCGACGGCGCGGGGTGCTTCGTGGCCCGCACGGACGTCGGCTGGGCCGAGCAGGGCGTCGTGGGAGAGGCGGACGGGCGGGGAAAGTACCTCGCGGACGCCCCTCCCGAGGACCCGGCCGACGTCGTGGCGGCCCGCCGGGTCGTCGCGCAGGGGGTTCGGGAGTCGAGGATCCGGGACCTCGGCCTCGAGGTGGTGCGCTGGGACGCCGTGGACGCCGTGTCTCGGCGCGACGACCTGCGGACCCGGTGGGCCGCGGCCGTCGAGCGGGCGCGTCCGGACCGCTTCCGCGGCCGGCTCGTGTGCAGCTGCTGCCGTCGTGACCTGACTGATTGCCGATATCCCACCTCGAAGGGCCCGGGATGGGCCGCCTGAGGTGGGAAATCCGCAATAA
>JACXUW010000549.1 GCA_014763705.1 Micrococcales bacterium
GTACCGGGCCTACCGGCACGCGGTCCGCGGCTGGCTGCCGCGGTGGCGTCCGCACGTCGCGGACCCGGCGGTGCTGTGGGTGTCCGAGTCCTGCGGACTGTGCGCGAGCACCGGGCAGGCCGTGGTGCTCGCCGGGCCCCGTGGTGTGGAGGTGCGTGCGGCCGAGCGGGCTCCGGTGCAGCTCAACCGGATGCGCTTCTCGGCTGCGGGCGTCGACGACCGCGGGGTCGCCGCGCTCGCGCGCTGCCTCGAACGGGTGTCGCTGCCGTGGGCCTGGCTCGGCTGGCTCGTCCGGCTGCCGGTCCTCGACGTCGCGGTCCAGGCGGTCGCCGACGCCTGTGGCCTCGGTCCGCGGGAGCTGCCCCGGTCGGCCCGTACGGTGTCCCCGTGAGCAGCACGACCCGGCAGGACCTCATGGACGCGGCGGTCCGGCTCACCGCGCGCGCCGGTGCCCGCGGGCTCACCGCGCGCGCCATCGGGGCCGAGGCCGGGGTCAACCAGGCACTGATCTTCTACCACTTCGAGGGGGTCGAGGGCCTGCTCCGGGCGGCGTACGCCGCCGCGACCCGCGCAATGGTCGACGACTACGCCGCGGAGCTCGCGGCCGCGACGACCTTCACCGACCTGTACGCCGTCGGCTCGCGGCTCGGGGAGCGCTCGCGCGCGGACGGCAGCGCCGCCCTGCTCGTCCACGTCATGGCCGCGAGCCACCACGACCCGGAGATGGCGGCCGCGCTCGCCGACAGCCTCGGCACGTGGCGCGAGGTGGTCACCGAGGCCGTGCGCCGCGTCGTGCGCACGCACGGGCTGGACGGCGCGGTCGACGCCGACGGGCTGGCCGGCGCCCTCGCCGCGTCGACCATCGGGATGGTCACCGTCGACGCCCTGCCCGGCGCGCCCCTCGGCCCGACCCTGCGGGCCGTCGAGCCGGTGCCGCGCATCGTCGACGCCATCGCGGCGCGCTTCCCGCGAGCCCTGGCCCGACGGATCGCCCGGGTCACCGCCCGCTGACCGGGGGGCCGAGGGTCAGCCGCGCGGTGCGAGCCCGCGCACCAGTCGGTCCTCGAGGGGACGCAGGTGCTCGGACGAGTCCGACAGCGCGACGAGGAAGGTCGTGCCACCACCCGACAGCGCCATGACGACCGACCCGTAGAACGCAGGGTCTGCGGTGCCGTTCTCGACGACGTGGGCGACCGCCTGGTAGCCCACCGGGGTGGCGATGGCCGCGCTGTCCACGACCCGTGCGCCGAGGCTCCGGGCCACGGCGGCGAAGGCGTCCTTGGTGGCCAGCACCTTCTGGTCGAGCCAGAGCACCCTGACCTCGTCCACGCCGTCGTGGTCGATCGCGTAGAGCTCGAAGGAGTCGGTGCGGGCCAGTCCGGTGAGGAAGCCCTCGGTGAGCCGCCACGACCGTTCGAGGTCGGCGAGCTCGGCGTCGTCCATGGCCGTGGCCTGCTCCCGCGTGACCGTGTCCCAGCCCTCGGGGATGCTCACCGTCAGCGCGGCCCGGGGCGCGGCGAGGAGCGTGGCCCCGGGGAAGTCCTCGGTGGGCAGTCTCGTGACGACGGCCGAGGGCGACGTCGCCGGGCGGCTCGTCCCCACGGACGTGGTCGGCGTCGACGACTGGCAGGCGCTCAGGACGACGGCGACCACCAGTGCGCAGGCCCCGCCGACGATCCCCCTCGGTCCCATGGGCGCAGGGTAGCCGCGGCAAGGACACTCGGTGGTCAGGTCGTGCCGACTGGGGCCGCGACGGTGTCGCGACCCGCATCTCGCCCAAAGGAGGGAACACGCAGGCGGCCACGCCGGATCGTCGGCGTGTTGCCTCCTCTCGGGGGCGGGCCGGGACGGTGGGTCGGCCAGATCGGGTCAGGTCGAGGCCGCCGCGGCGACGGTGTCGCGCCACGGC
>JACXUW010000094.1 GCA_014763705.1 Micrococcales bacterium
GGGGGTGTGCCGGGTCGCCGACGCGGTCGAGGCCACCGGTCGCCGCCTCGCCGACGCCGCCTCGACGCTCACCCGGCTGGGGGCCGGTGCGGTCTGGGACGGCCCGGCCGGGGAGGCCTTCTCGCAGCGGATGGCCTCGGCGCCGACCGTCCTCGAGCGCGCCGCCGACCGCTTCCTCGGCGCGGCCCGGCCGATGCGCGAGCTCGCGGCCGTCCTCGACGACGCCCAGGCGGTGGCCCAGCAGGCCGTGGACGCGCACGACGAGGCCTGGGAGTGGTACCGCCTCCTCGAGGAGCGCGCCGTCGTGCTCGTCGGGCGCGGCGCCGACGAGACCACGCCCGAGCTCCTCGCGGTGCGTCACGCCCAGCAGGAGCAGATGGCCGAGGTCGCCGGGGCCGAGGCGAGGCACGCCGCGGCCCTCGACCGGCTCGCGGCGGCCGACGCCCGGTGCACCGCCGCCCTCCGGGCGCTCGCCGACGACGACCTCGTCGACCCCTGGCTCTACCGCGGACTGCGCACCACCAGCTCGGTCGGCCACGGGGTGGGGTACCTCGCGATGCTGCCCGCCCGGGTCGCGCCGGAGTGCGCCGTCGCCGGGCTCGTCGGGGAGGGGGTCGGCACGCTCGCCGACGGCGCCCTGCTCGTCGGCTACGGCGACGGCGGCTGGCGCGAGCTGGGGGTCTCGGCCGGGGCCTGGGCGCTCGGCGCCACCGGGCAGACGATGCGCCGGGGCGCGACGGCGGGTACGGTCCTGCGGGCCGACGGCGGCGTCGCCGCCCGCACCCTCACCACGCAGGAGCGCCTCCTGGCCGGCGCGGTCACCACCGCCCGCGAGCGGGTCGCCGCCGCCCGGGCCCGGTTCGCCCCCCTCCCGTCCGGCGGCACGCCGAGCGCCCTCGTCGGCGGCCCGGCGGTCCGTGGGCCCGGCTCGCGCGGGCTCACGGGGGCCGCGGCCGGTGGCGTGCGTGCCGCCCGCCGCCGGGTCGCGTCGGCCCGCACCGGCCTGCGGATGGTCGGGGCCGGCGGCCCGCAGACGGTCCGGATGTACGCAGCCGGTGTCAGCCTCGGCGCCGGCGGCCGGCTGCTGCCGCACGTCGTCCCCGAGCCGCCGGCCCCCCGGCCGCCGAGGCCGGCCTCCCTGACCGGAGCGGACCGGGTGGAAACGCGGACGACCTCGTGGTGAGCCCGACCTATCCTGTCGGCCATGCCCGCCCGACCCGACACCGCGACCGCGGCGCTCGACCCGGCGGAGCTGCACTACCCCGAGCACCTCCCGGTCGTCGCCCGCCGCGAGGACATCCTCGAGGCCCTGCGCGAGCACCAGGTCGTCGTGATCGCCGGTGAGACCGGGTCGGGCAAGACCACCCAGCTGCCGAAGATGTGCCTCGAGCTGGGCCGCGGCGCCGACGGCCGCCAGGTCGGGCACACCCAGCCCCGCCGCATCGCCGCGCGCTCGGTCGCCGAGCGGATCGCCGAGGAGATGCAGGTCGAGCTCGGCGGCCTCGTCGGGTACCAGGTGCGGTTCGGCGACCACAGCAGCGACGCCACCCGGGTCAAGGTGATGACCGACGGCATCCTCCTCTCGGAGCTGCAGCGCGACCGCGACCTGCGCCGCTACGACACGATCGTCATCGACGAGGCGCACGAGCGCAGCCTCAACATCGACTTCATCCTCGGCTACCTCAAGCAGCTGCTGCCCCGCCGGCCCGACCTCAAGGTCGTCGTCACCTCGGCGACCATCGACCCCGACCGCTTCGCCCGGCACTTCGCCACCGACGAACGCGGCGAGGTGGTCCGCGAGGTGCCGGTGCTCGAGGTCTCCGGGCGCACCTTCCCGGTCGAGGTCCGCTACCGCCCGCTCGTCACCCTCGACCCCGACGGCCGCCACGTCGTCGACGAGCGCGACCAGGTGACCGGCGTCGTCGAGGCCGTCGAGGAGCTGTGGACCGAGGAGCCACCGGCGCCGGACGCCACCGACATCCTCGTGTTCTTCTCGGGGGAGCGCGAGATCCGCGACGCCACCGAGGCCCTCACCGCGCTGCGGCTGCCCGGCACCGAGGTGCTGCCGCTCTTCGCCCGGCTCTCGGCGGCCGAGCAGCACCGGGTCTTCCGACGCACCGGCGGCCGGCGGATCGTCCTCGCGACCAACGTCGCCGAGACCTCGCTCACCGTGCCCGGCATCGGCTACGTCGTCGACACCGGCACGGCCCGCATCTCCCGCTACAGCCAGCGGACCAAGGTGCAGCGGCTGCCCATCGAGCCGGTCAGCCGGGCCAGCGCCGCCCAGCGCGCCGGCCGCTGCGGTCGCGTGGCGCCGGGCGTCTGCATCCGGCTGTACTCGGAGGAGGACCTCGAGGCCCGCGACGAGTTCACCGAGCCGGAGATCCAGCGCACCTCGCTCGCGGCGGTCATCCTCCAGATGACCTCGCTCGGGCTCGGCGACGTCGCCCGCTTCCCGTTCGTCGACCCGCCCGACGCCCGACAGGTCGCCGACGGGGTCCGGCTGCTCGAGGAGCTGGGCGCGTTCTCCGCCGAGGAGCGCGGCCCGGGCCGGCACCGCGGTCGCGGCCGGCGGCTGACCGGCACGGGGCGAACCCTCGCCCGGATGCCGCTCGACCCCCGACTCGCCCGGATGGTCGTCGAGGCCGGCCGGCTCGGCTGCACCCGCGAGGTGCTCGTCCTCGTCGCAGCGCTGTCCATCCAGGACCCGCGCGAGCGGCCGGTCGACAAGGAGGCCCAGGCCGACCAGCAGCACGCCCGCTTCACGGACGAGCGGTCCGACTTCGCCGCACTGCTCAACCTCTGGCGGTACCTCAAGCAGCAGCAGAAGGACCTGTCGCACAGCGCGTTCCGGCGGATGTGCAAGAACGAGTACCTGCACTACCTGCGCATCCGCGAGTGGCAGGACCTCCACGCGCAGCTGCGCCGCGCCGCCCGGCAGGCCCGGATCGACCCCGACCTCGCGACCGCCGTCAAGGACGCCGACCCCGACTGGGACACCGTGCACCGCGCCCTGCTCGCCGGTCTGCTGTCGCACGTCGGGGTCCGGGACGAGGTCAAGCGCGAGTACCTCGGGGCGCGCGGCGCCCGGTTCGGCATCAGCCCCGGCTCCACCCTGTTCCGGCGCCGGCCCGAGTACGTCATGGCCGCCGAGCTCGTCGAGACCTCCCGGCTCTGGGCGCGCACCGTCGCCTCGATCGAACCGGAGTGGGCCGAGGAGGCCGGCGCGCACGTCGTCGCGCGCACGGTGAGCGAGCCCCGCTGGAGCCGGAACGCGGGGGCCGCCGTCGCCACCGAGAGGGTGACCCTCTACGGGGTGCCGCTCGTCACCGACCGCACCGTGCAGTACGCCCGCATCGACCCGGTGGCGGCGCGCGAGATCTTCCTCCGGTCGGCCTTCGTCGAGGGCGACTGGGACCCGCGGCACGACTTCTGGCGGCGCAACCAGCGCACCCTCGAGCGGGTCGCCGAGCTCGAGGAGCGGGCCCGCCGGCGTGACATCGTCGTCGACGACGACGTGGTGTTCGCGTTCTACGACAGCCGGATCCCGCCCGACGTCGTGACGGAACGGCACTTCGACCGGTGGTGGCGCGGCGAGCGACGGCGCCGTCCCGACCTCCTCCACCTCACCGAGGACGTGCTCACGTCCGAGGCGGGGGAAGGGGTGTCCGCGAACGACTACCCGCGCACCTGGCGGCAGGGCGACCTCGAGCTCGACGTCACCTACCAGTTCGCGCCCGGCCAGGCCGCCGACGGAGTCACCGTCCACGTCCCGGTCGCCGTGCTCAACCGGGTCTCGGCCGACGGGTTCGACTGGCAGGTGCCCGGGCTGCGCGACGACCTCGCCGTCGCCCTCGTCCGGTCGCTGCCCAAGGCCACCCGGCGCCACTTCGTGCCCGCGCCCGACCACGCGGCCGCCGCCCTGCGCGAGATGGACCCGTCGCGCGGCTCGATGGTCGAGGAGCTCGCGCGGACCCTCCACGCGCGCACCGGGGTCCGCGTCGACCCGGCCGAGTTCGACCTCGCCCGCGTCCCCGACCACCTGCGCGTCACCTTCGCCGTCGAGCGCCCCGGCCGCCGGGGCCCGCAGGTCGTCGCCTCCGGCAAGGACCTCGAGGCCCTGCGGGAACGGTCGGGCGGAGCGGTCCGCGAGGGGATGGCCCGCGCCGGGGCGTCGATCGAGCGCACCGGGCTGACCACCTGGGACGTCGGCACCGTGCCCGAGACCTTCGAGGGCCGGGCCGGCGGTCTCGCGGTCGTCGGCTTCCCGGCCCTCGTCGACGAGGGCACCTCGGTCGCGCTCCGGGTGCTCCCCGACGCCGGGTCGGCCGCCGCCGCCCACCGCGCCGGCGTGCGCCGTCTCCTCCTGCTCGGCACCACCGCGCCGTGGAAGCGGGTCCTCGCCCGGCTGACCAACGCCCAGAAGCTCGCGCTCGCCGACAACCCGCACGGGTCGGTGCCCGCGCTGCTCCAGGACTGCCTCGACGCCGCCGTCGACGACCTCGTCGCCGAGCACGTCACCGGGCCGGTCCGCACCCCGGAGGCCTTCGAGGCCGCGCTCGCCGCCGTGCGCACCCACGCGGCCACCCGGGTCCTCACCGTCGTCGAGGCCGTCGAGCCGGTGCTCGTCCTCGCGGCGCGGGTGCGGCGCACGCTCGAGGCGCTCGAGGGCGGGGCCGCGGCCCGGGCGACCGCCGCCGCGCGGGCGGACGTCCGTGCCCAGCTCGACGGGCTCGTCCGGCCCGGCTTCGTCGCCGCCACCGGGGTGCGCCGGCTGCGCGACCTCGAGCGCTACCTGCGGGCCGCCGAGCACCGGCTCGAGCGGGCGGCGACCAACCCCCGCGAGCCGGTCCTCCAGGAGCAGGTCGACGCCGTCGAGTCCGCCTACGCCGACCTCCTCGAGAGCCTGCCGGCGGTGCGCCGCGGGGCGCCCGAGGTCGCCGACATCGCGTGGATGGTCGAGGAGCTGCGGGTCAGCCTCTTCGCCCAGACCCTCGGCACCAACGGCCCGGTCTCCGAGAAGCGGGTGCGCCGGGCGATCGCCGAGGTCGCCGCCGGCTGAGGGCCCACGGCTCCCACCCGACCTCGTGCGACCTCGGTGCACGTCGCCGCGGCCGCGCCCACGTCGACGTGCCCGGAACCCGCACGACGTGGGGCCCGGCCGGGAATCCGGGGCCCGCGCCGGACGTTCCACCACATCGACGCACCATCGTCACGACGCACGACCCGTGAAAGGCTCCTCCCGTGCAGAACCCCACCGACCTCTACCGCCTCGAGACCCCCGTCGACGCCTCGCGTCCGGGCGTGCTCCTCGTGCTGCTCGGCGGGTTCATCGACGCCGGCCAGCTCCAGGAGACCCTCGGGACCCACCTCCTCGAGACCGGCGACCCCGAGGTGGTCGCGTCCTTCGACGTCGACCAGCTCCTCGACTACCGCGGCCGCCGGCCGGCCATGGTCTTCGACACGAGCCGCTGGGCCGAGTACGACGACCCCGCGATGCTCCTGCACCGGCTCACCGACCGCGACGGCCAGACCTACTACCTCCTGACCGGGCCCGAGCCCGACTACCAGTGGGAGCGCACGGTCGAGGCCATCCGCGAGCTCGCCGACCGGCTCGGCGTCACCCTCGTGGTCACGACCCACGGCATCCCGATGGGCGTGCCGCACACCCGGCCGGTCGGGATGACGGCGCACGCGACCGACGACGCCCTCATCGGCGAGGCCCGGTCCCCGTTCGGGCGGGTGCAGGTGCCGGCGTCGATCGGTGCGCTCCTCGAGCTGCGGCTCGGCGAGGCGGGCCGGCAGGCCCTCGGCTTCGCCGTCCACGTCCCGCACTACCTGGCGAACGCCGAGTGGGCCGAGGGTGCCCTCGCGTCGCTCACCGCCATCACCGACGCCACGGGGCTCAACCTCCCGAACGACGAGCTCGTCGAGCGGGCCCGGGTCAACCAGCAGGCCATCGCCGCCGAGGTCGCGAACAGCGACGAGGCGCGCCAGGTCATCACGGCGCTCGAGCAGCAGTACGACGCGTTCGTCGAGGGCCAGGCCCGCCCGAGCCTGCTCGCCACCGAGACCTCGCAGATCCCGTCCGCCGACGAGCTCGGGGCCGAGTTCGAGCACTTCCTCCGCTCCGTGAACGACGACGAGGACGAGCAGGCCTGAGCCGCCGCGGAGGTCAGTCCTTGGCCTCCGACCACCGGCGCACGACCGAGGTGTCGGCGACGAAGCGCACCGGCGCACCGCCGGACCAGCGTCGCGCGGCGTCGGTCAGCGCGTCGTCGACCCGCCGCACCGCCTCCGCGGCGGCCTCCTCCGGCACGTGGAGCAGCAGCTCGTCGTGGAGGCAGAGGACGACCGAGGCGCCGAGGTCGCGCACCGTCGCCCGGACCGTGGCCGCCCACGCCTTGAACAGCTCGGCGGCCGACCCCTGGATGACCGCGTTGCGGGCGAACCGCCCCCGTGCGGCGTCGAGCTGCGGGTCGGCACCCGGCGGGCGCGCCGCGAGGAAGCGCCCGGTCGGGACCAGCCGGCCGCCGTACGTGCGCAGCGGCTCCCCGCGGCGACCGCTGTCGTAGGCGCGGTCGAGCAGCCCCATCGCCACGGGGTAGGCCGCCTCCAGCCCCTTGAGCGCCTCCCCGGCGGCGCCGCTGCGCTGCCCGTACATCGCGGCGAGCACGGCGATCTTCGCGACCGCTCGCTCCGCGCCCAGCCGCTGGGCGACCGGCGCGTAGAGGTCGTCGGCCCGGGTCGCCGCGGCGAACGCGGCGTCACCGCTGACCACCGCGAGGACCCGCGGCTCGACCTGCCCGAGGTCGGCCCGGACGAGGACGTGCCCGGGGTGCGCGGCGACGCCGGGACGCAGGGCCGCCGGCAGGTTGTGCAGGCCGTTCTCGGCCGTCATCCGCCCGGCGGCGCCGTCGCAGGCGGTCCAGCGCCCCCGCAGGCGGTCGTCCGGACCGACGTGCGTGTCGAGCCAGCGGTACCCGTACGTCGTCGCGATCCGCTCGTCGCGACGCCAGGCGAGGAGCGCGTCGACGACGGGGTGCACCTCGCGGTAGGCCTCGAGGACCCACTTGCGCGTGGACGGCACGTCGACCCCGAGCGCGGCGAGCATCTCCTTGACCTGGGCGGGGTTGCGCAGGTCGGTCGACTCGCGGCCGGGAACGTGCCGCAGGACCGTGGCGTCGCGGGCCCGCCGCGCGGCGGCCGTCTCGGCCTCCGTCACCGTCCGGGGCCCGGCGGCCCCGGCGACGAGCTCCTCGGTGCGGGCGCGGTCGAGGGGCAGTCCGTCACGCTCGAGCTCGAGGCACAGCAGGGCGGCCGCCGACTCCGAGGCGACGGTCGCGGCGAGGCGCGGTGAGACGGCGGCTGCCTGGTCGAGCTGGCGGCGGGCGACCTCGAGCGCGGCGCGCGCCCAGGCGGCGAGGTGGGCGGGCTCCTCGAGCCAGCGCACGTGGTCGGCGCGCAGGTGGCCGGCGCGGTCGACGAGGACGTCGTCCGGGGGCAGGTCGGCGGCGCCGACGAGGTCGAAGAGGTCACCGCCCGGGGGAGTGGGCACGGTGTCGGGGGACAGCCCCTGCGCGGCCGCCCAGGCGAGCGCGGGCGGCGCGTCCCATCCGCCGTGGAGGAGCCGGTGGGCCTCGGCGACGTCCCACGCCCGGGCCAGGTGCACCCGGGCCGCCACCGCCGGGCGGGCCGCCGCGTCGGCGGACCACCACACCCAGCGCGGCCGGTGCTCGCGTTCGAGGCCGGCGACGTGGGGGAGGACCTGCTCGACCGGGCCGACGACGGCGTCGTCGCCGTGCAGCACGGCGGCGTGCGTGCCCCCGGTGCCCGCGACGAGCACCGCCACCTCGCCCGACAGCATGGCGCCGAGCGTACGGGCCACCACCGTCGGAGGAGGCCGACCCCGGGGCCCCGCAGGTCAGGGGGCTGCGTGGCAGGATGGCGGGAGCCGGACCCGCGCGGGCACGACCGCCCGCCCCGGCCGACCGGGAGGACCACCGTGGGACTGCTCGACCGAGGCCGCCGCACGAAGGACGCGGTCCAGGACACGCGCTCCGCGCTCGAGCGAGCGGCCGAGTCCCCGCAGGACGACGGCGTGCTGGGCCGGCAGGCCGTCCGGGTCGTCGACCAGATCCTCGACGTCGGCATCGACGGCAAGGGCCCCTTCGACTCCGCGGCCAAGGTCGCCGAGGCCGCGCTGCGGTCCGCCGGCGGCGACCGCGAGAAGGCGGTGTCGGCGGTCGTCGCCTCGCACTCGCGCCTCGCCGGGGCCGAGGGCTTCGTCACCGGTCTCGGCGGCTTCGTCACCCTGCCGGTCGCGTTGCCCGCCAACGTCGTCGCGTTCTACGCGCTGGCCACCCGGATGACCGCCGCCATCGCGAGCCTGCGCGGCCACGACATCGCCCAGCCCCAGGTGCGGGCCGCGGTCCTGCTCATCCTCGCGGGCGCGGACGCCGACGACCTCCTCGCCAAGGCCGGCGTGTCCGCGCCGGTCGGTGGGCTGGCCAACCTCGCCGCGCAGCGGCTCCCCGGTCCGGCGGCGATGGTCGTCAAGAAGGGCGTGTTCTTCAAGCTCGTCGCGAGCACCGGCAAGGGCGTGCTGTCGCGGTTCGGCCGGGGCGTGCCGCTCGTCGGCGGGGTGGTCGGCGCGGGCGTCGACGTCGTCCTGCTGCGCCGCCTCGCCGTCGACGCCCGGCGCGAGTTCCCGGCCGTCGCGGGTCGGATCGACCCGGCCTGACCGCGCACCCGGGAACCCCCGGCGCCGCCCGACCGTCGAGAGAGCGGGACCCCGGACCCGCACCCAGGAGGAGAACACCATGGCCAAGGCCCGCACCCTCGCCTACGTCGGCGCGCTCGGCAGGGCGGTGCGCCTCGCGACCAGGCCCGGTGGGCCGTCGCTGGGCGACCGTGCCGCCGCCGTGCCCCGCCTCGTCAAGGCCGTGCGCGCGGGCGAGTACACCGGCACCTCGGTCGGGCGGCTCGCGCTCGTCGCCGCCGGAGCGGCCTACGTCGTCTCACCCGTCGACCTGCTGCCCGAGGGCGTCCTCGGCGTCCTCGGCCTCGCCGACGACGCGATGGTCCTCGGCTGGGTCGCGACGACCCTCGTCGAGGAGACCGAGAAGTTCCTCGCCTGGGAGCGCGAGCAGGGGCGTGGCCCGCACCCCGCGGACACCGTGCCGTCCGACGTCGTCGGCTGAGGCCCACCAACCGGCCCGCGGCGGCCTCGTCCACAGGGCACCGAACCGTCCGTCGTCGTCCACAGATCCGGTCTGCGCTGTTCCACCGGGGCCGGCACCCGGCGAGCGTGGGCGGATGAGCCAGAAGATCAGCGTCCACGGGCCCGACCAGCTCCTCACGGTCCTGCCCTACCAGCTCGGCTACCAGCCCCGGCGCAGCGTCGTCGCCGTGGCCCTCGCCGACCGGCGGGTCCACTTCGTCGCGCGCGTCGACATCCCCCCGGACCGGTACGTCCCGGAGACGGTGGCGGCCCTCGTCGGCCCGCTCCGGCGTGAGGCCTCGGGTCCGGTCCACCTCGTCGGCTACGAGGACACCCCCGATGCCAGCGGCCCCCTGCTGCTCGCGCTCGTCGAGGCGCTCGAGTCGGGAGGCACCGAGGTCGCCGAGGTGTTCGTCGTCCGGGACGGGCGCCGGTACTCACCGACGTGCTCGCGGCCCTGCTGCCCACCCGAGGGCGTCGCCCTGCCCCCGCCGGAGGCGGTCCCGGCCGTCGCCGAGCTCGTGGCGCTCGGCCGCGCCCCGCTCGCCGACCGTGACGCCGTCGCCGGGCTGGTCGAGGCCCACGACCCGGTCGCGGGGGAGGTCGGCCGGCGGCTGGGCGTCACGACCGGCCCGCCGCGCCGCCGTCGGGAGACGGTCCGGGCCTGGGCCGCGCTCCTGGACCGGGAGCAGGTCGAGCGGGGCGACTCCCCGCGCCCCGACCTCGTCGCCCGGGCCGTCGCCGGGCTCCGGGACGTCACCGTCCGCGACACCGTCATCGCGTGGCTGGCACCGGGCGTCATCCCCCGCGACGCCCTCGACCCCGTCGTCCTCCCCGACGCCGGCGC
>JACXUW010000550.1 GCA_014763705.1 Micrococcales bacterium
CTACACAGGCATCCTCACCGACTCCTACTTCTGGAGCGTCGCCGGCAAGTCGATCCTGTTCTGCCTGGTCAACGCCTTCGTCACGGTCTCGATCGGCGTCGCGGTCGCGCTGCTGGGGATGCTCCCGCGCGCGCTGCCGGCGGCCTGGACGGTGGTCGGCCTCGTCGCCTTCGTCGGCTTCCTCGGGTCCGGGCTGCGGATGCCCGGCTGGGTGCTCGACCTGTCCCCGACGACCCACATCGGCGACCCGCCGGTCGGCCCGGTGGCCCTCGGCGGCGTCATCGGGCTGGTGGCCGTCGCGGCGGTGCTGCTCGTGGCCGGGACGGTCGGCTTCCGGCGGCGCACCATCCCGACGGGGTGAGC
The DNA here is from genome assembly GCA_014763705.1 of Micrococcales bacterium. Taxonomy (GTDB): domain Bacteria; phylum Actinomycetota; class Actinomycetes; order Actinomycetales; family Dermatophilaceae; genus Phycicoccus. Next base: position 364 of record JACXUW010000550.1, read on the forward strand.
CCCGCCGTAGGGTCGGCGGCGTGCGCGTCGTCAGCCTCGTCCCGTCGGCCACCGAGATCCTCTTCGCGGTGGGTGCCGGCGACGACGTCGTCGGCGTGACCTTCGAGTGCGACCACCCGGCGGAGGCGCGGACGCGGCCGGTCGTCTCGACCTCGGCGCTGCCGGAGGGGCTGGCCCCGGGGGAGATCGACGCCGCGGTCCGGGCGGCCGTGGCACGCGGCGAGGACCTCTACCGCCTCGACGCCGGGGCGCTCGCCGGGCTGGACGCCGACCTGGTCGTCACCCAGGACCTCTGTGCGGTGTGCGCCCTCGACGTGACGACCGTCGACGCCGCCCTCGAGCACCTCGGCTGCCGGGCGGAGGTGCTCACCGTCGACCCGCACTCGCTCGAGGACGTGCTCGCGTCCATCCACACGATCGGGGCGGCGGTGGGGCGTGCCGGGGAGGCGTCCGGGCTCGTGGGGTCGCTGCGGGCGCGGCTGGCCGCTGTGACCGCGCGGGTGGCGGGCCGGCCGCGGCCGCGGGTCGTCGTCCTCGAGTGGAGCGACCCGCCGTTCGCGCCGGGGCACTGGATCCCCGAGATGGTCGAGCTGGCCGGGGGCGAGTGCGTCCTCGGCCGGGCGGGGCAGCGCTCGCAGGCCGTGGCCTTCGCCGACGTCGCCGACGCTCGTCCGGACGTGGTCGTCGTCGCTCCCTGCGGGTTCGACCGGGCCGGGGCGCAGGTCCAGGCCGACGCGCTCGTCGCGGCGGGGTCCCTGCCGGGCGGCGTCGTGGTCCACGCCGTCGACGCCGACGGCGAGTGGGCCCGACCCGGCCCGCGGCTCGTCGACGGCGTCGAGGAGCTCGCCGACCTCCTCCATCCCCGGGCATGACACGGCCCCGTCGAGCCGGCTGGCTCGACGGGGCCGTGGTCGCTCGCGCGGGCCGCCCGGGCGGCGACCTCACGGGATCAGGGGTGGTGGCGGTGCAGGTCGTCGGGGTGGGGTGCGGTGCCCCGACGGCCGAGGGCGCTGACCCCGGCCATGATGAGGTCGAGCAGGGGCGACGGGGCGTGCTCCCCGTCCCGGCGCGACGACGCCGCGCACTCGGTGTAGCGGCCCAACGGGCCTTCCATGGTGTAACCCATCACGCTGTCCTCCCTCATGCGTTGTCCCTGCGTCGGTATGACGTGTCCCACGATGACACCAAGAGCGGGTAAAGACGCTACGGATTCCGTCGGCCCCGGGTGAACGGCGGCGACGACTGGCCGAACGGATGATGCTGCCGCCGTGCTCAGCGGGCGTGGAAATTTCTGCCGGGTGGCCGGTGGCAGCGACATCGGCTTCGGTATCAGCAGGTGGGAGCGCGTCCTCCTTGGTCGCATGAGGACCATCCGCCGGCGGACCGCCCGCCGCACCCACCACCCGGCCGTCAGCTGTGACGCGCTCGGGCGGTGGCACTGGGAGTGTGCGTGCGGCGCCGGTGCCCGCGGCGGGTCCGGTCACGTCGACTGGCACTGGATGGTCACCGCCGCCCTGGTCCACCAGAGCGCCAGCCC
>JACXUW010000095.1 GCA_014763705.1 Micrococcales bacterium
GCGACCACCTGGCCGTCCGGTCCGACCGCGTCGGAGAGCGCCGCCGCGAAGAGCCCCACGCCGGAGTAGAGGTCGAGGGCCCGCTCCCCCGGTCGGACCGCGAGCCCCTCCATCGCCGCCGCGAGGAAGGAGGCGGCGGCGCCGGGGTGCACCTGCCAGAAGCCGCGGGCCGACACCGTGAAGTCGTGCTCGAACCGGGTCGGCGCACCGGACGGTCCCCAGGCGGCGACGACCCGCTCGGTGACCTCCGGGACCTCCTCGGCCGGGACCGCGACCGCCACCGGTGGTCCGACCGACGGGGCGACGGCGTCGACGGCCTCGACCCCCGGCCAGGTGCGCGCGGTCACGGCCAGCGAGTCCATCCCGGGCGTGGCGATCCGGCAGGTGTCGACGCGGACCACCTCGTGCGAGCGGTGGCGGCGCAGGCCGGCCCGCCCGGCGGGGTCCACGGCGAACTCGACGCGCGTGCGCCACCCGAGCCCGTCCGCGTCGCCGGGGACCGGTTCGACCTCGACCTCCGCGTCGAGGCCGGCCAGCCGGCGCAGCTGCTCGCGCACCACCCCGGCCTTGAGCCGGCGCTGCGCGGCGAGGTCGACGTGCTGGAGGTCGCAGCCGCCACAGGCCCCCGGCCCGCTCCACGGGCACGGGGGCTCGACCCGGTCCGGCGAGGCCGAGACGACGCCGACCGCGTCCGCCCGCACGAAGCGGGCCCCGGAGCCGACCTCGGTGACCCGGGCCCGCACGCGCTCACCGGGCAGGGTGTGCCGGACGAAGAGCACCTGGCCGTCGTGCCGGGCGACGCAGTGCCCGCCGTGCGCGAACGCGGTGACCTCGACCTCGACCTCGTCGCCGACCGCGAGGCCGGGCCCCCGGTCGGGCATCACTCGCCGCGACGGACGTCGCCGGCGACCGGGCCGTCCATCCGCTCCTCGGCCCCCTCGGAGGACGCGAGCTGCCAGGGCACCGAGGAGACCATGACGCCCGGGGTGAAGAGCAGCCGGGTGCGCAGCCGCAGCGCGCTCTGGTTGTGCAGCAACTGCTCCCACCAGTGACCGACGACGTACTGCGGGATGTAGACGACGACGATGTCGCGCGGGTTGTCGGTGCGGATCGACTTCACGTACTCGGTGACCGGCCGGGTGATCTCGCGGTAGGGGCTGTCCAGGGCCTTGAGCGGCACGGGGATGTCGCGGCGGTCCCACTCCTGCTGCAGGGCCTTGGTCTCGTCCGGGTCGACCGAGACCGTGATCGCCTCGAGGACCGAGGGTCGGGTGGCCCGGGCGTAGGCGAGCGCCCGGAGCGTCGGCTTGTGGATCTTCGCGACGAGGACGATCGCGTGGACCCGTGAGGGCAGCATCTGCGCCTTGGTGTCTCCCTCCCTGACGCTCAGCTCGTCGCGCACGTGGTCGTAGTGGCGGCGGATGCCCAGCATGAGGAAGAAGAGGACCGCCATCGCGGCGATCGCGTAGCCCGCGCCGTGGATGAACTTGGTCGCGAGGACGACGAGCAGGACGAGGCCGGACATCGTCGCACCGACGCCGTTGATGACGCGGCTGCGCATCATCCGGGCCCGGGCCGCGGGGTCCTTCTCGACCCTCAGGTAGCGGTTCCAGTGCCGCACCATCCCGGTCTGCGACAACGTGAACGAAACGAACACCCCGACGATGTACAGCTGGATGAGCCGGGTGACGTCGGCGTTGAACACGACGACGAGCGCGGCCGCTGCACCGGCGAGGATGAGGATGCCGTTGGAGAACGCGAGCCGGTCGCCACGGGTGTGCAGCTGGCGCGGGAGGAAGCCGTCGCGGGCGAGGATCGACCCGAGGACGGGGAAGCCGTTGAACGCGGTGTTCGCGGCGAGGACGAGGATGAGGCCGGTGACGATCGAGACGACCACCACGCCGAGGTGGAAGTTCGAGAAGACGGCCTTGGACACCTGGCCCATCACCGTGTCCTGGACGTAGTCGTCGCCGACCGGCACGCCGTCGCGCAGCAGCTGGTTGGCCTCGTCGTCGGCGATCTTGACCTGGGTCCAGCCGGCCAGCGCGATCATCGACATGAGCATCGTGACCGAGATGGTGCCCATGAGCAGGAGGGTGTTGGCGGCGTTCTGGCTCTTCGGCTTCTTGAACGCCGGGACGCCGTTGGAGATGGCCTCGACGCCGGTGAGCGCGGCACAGCCCGAGGAGAAGGCGCGGAGGAAGAGGAAGGCCATCGCGATGGTGCCCAGCTGGCCGAAGCCGTCCTCGGGCCGGATCGTCAGCGGCGCGCTCTCGGCGAGCGGCAGGTCGCCGGAGACCTTGCGGAAGACCCCGAACGCGGCCATCCCGAGCACGCTCGCCATGAAGAGGTAGGTCGGGATGGCGAACGCGGTCCCCGACTCGCGCACCCCCCGCAGGTTCATCGCCGTGAGCGCCATGATGATCACCACGGCGGCCAGCGCCTCGTGCCCGCGGATGAAGGTGAAGGCGGACGCGGCGTTCTGGACGCCCGAGGACACCGACACCGCGACGGTCAGCACGTAGTCGACGAGCAGCGCGCTCGCGACGGTGAGCCCGGCCCGCGGCCCGAGGTTGACGCTCGCGACCTCGTAGTCGCCTCCGCCGCTCGGGTAGGCGTGCACGTTCTGCCGGTAGCTCATGATGACGACGGCCATGACGGCGACGACGACGAGCGCGATCTTCCACGACTGGGTCAGCGCGAGCGTGCCGCCGGCGAGCCCGAGGGTGAGGAGGATCTCGTCCGGGGCGTAGGCCACCGACGAGAGGGCGTCGCTGGCGAACACCGGGAGGGCGAGCTTCTTCGGCAGCAGCGTCTCGCCCAGTCGGTCGCTGCGCATCGCGCGCCCGAGGATGACGCGCTTGACGAGACGACCCGGTGTGGACACGAGGCCCACTGTATTCAGGGCGGGCGGTGTTCCGTGGGGCGGTGTCCACGGGCACCGGCCGGACGGCCGACCCGGGCGGGCGGGCCCGTAGTAGCGTCGGCGTCGTGCACTTCGTCATCATGGGCTGCGGCCGCGTCGGCGCCTCCCTCGCCCGGGCCCTGGAGCGGGCCGGCCACGAGGTCGCCGTCGTCGACCAGGACGAGTCGGCCTTCCGCCGCCTCGGCACCTCGTTCGAGGGCCGCACGGTCACCGGCGTCGGCTTCGACCGCGACACCCTGCGTGCCGCCGGCATCGAGGACGCCTACGCCTTCGCCGCGGTCTCCAGCGGCGACAACTCGAACATCCTCGCCGCCCGCGTGGCCCGCGAGAAGTTCGGCGTCGAGAACGTCGTCGCCCGCATCTACGACCCCGGCCGTGCCGAGATCTACCAGCGGCTCGGCATCCCGACCGTCGCGACGGTCAAGTGGACCAGCGACCAGATGCTCCGGCGGCTGCTGCCCCAGGGACACGTGCCGGAGTACACCGACCCCTCGGGCCACGTCGTCATCGCCGAGATGCCGATCTCCGCGGCCTGGGTCGGGCACCGGCTGGCCGAGGTCGAGGCGGCCACCGGCGGGCGCCTCGCGTACGTGACGCGCCTCGGCGACGGCTTCCTGCCCGGGGCCGACACGGTCTACCAGGAGGGCGACCTCGTCCACCTCGCGCTGCTGCGCGAGGACCTCGCCACCGCCGAGCGCGTGCTCGACGGGCCGCCCCCGACCCACTGACCCCGAAAGGCCACCCTCCATGCGCGTCGTCATCGCCGGAGCCGGCAGCGTCGGGCGCTCCATCGCCCGCGAGCTGATCCGCAACGGCCACAGCGTCCTGCTCGTCGACCGCGAGGCCGACGGCGAGCGCGTCTCGAAGGTCCCGGACGCCAGCTGGCTCCAGGCCGACGCCTGCGAGATCGACACGCTCTCCGAGGCCGGCCTCGCCGACTGCGACGTCGTCGTCGCGGCGACCGGCGACGACAAGGTCAACCTCGTGCTCTCCCTCCTGGCCAAGACCGAGTTCGGCGTGCCGCGGACGGTCGCCCGGGTCAACAACCCCAAGAACGAGTGGATGTTCGACGAGGCGTGGGGCGTCGACGTCGCGGTGTCCACCCCGCGCCTCATGACGGCCCTCGTCGAGGAGGCCGTGAGCGTCGGCGACCTCGTGCGCATCTTCGAGTTCCAGCAGGGCCGGGCGATGATGGTCGAGATGACCCTCCCGGTCGGCAGCCCCTACTCGGGCGCGCGCGTCGGCGACGTGCCGTTCCCCGGCGACACCGTGCTGACCGGCATCATCCGCGACGGTCACCCGATCGCCCCGAGCCGCGACGACGCCCTCGAGCCGCTCGACGAGCTGCTCTTCGTCACGACGCCGGAGGCCGAGTCCGAGCTGGAGTCGCTCCTCTCCCCCGGCCGGCGCCAGAAGCGCGAGGAGGACGAGGAGGGCTGACCTCCTGCGGCCGGGCGGTCAGTCGACCTCGAGCACCGGCTCGTCCTCGGGCTCGAGCGGGGTGTGCCCGGAGACGAGCAGCCAGCCCATGACGGCCAGCCCGGCGACCCAGAGCGGCCAGCCGAGGACGACCTTCGCGACGCCGAGGAGGGTGACCTGCTCGGCGAGGTAGAGGGGCACCATGAGCACGAGCCGGACGACGTAGATCGCGACGAGGACCCACGTGAGCCGGGAGCAGACCCGCACCATCCCGCGGTCGCGACGCCAGCCGAAGGGATCCTCCGCGGCCCGCGGGTCGCCGGCCCCGACGAGGAAGCCGACGGCCGGCCACCGGGTGAGGATGGAGAGGAGCGAGGCGAGCAGGAAGCCCGCGCTCGTGAGGATGCCGGGGAGGAAGGCGTCCTGGGCCTGCCCCGAGCGCAGGGCGAAGAACGCCGCGACGGCCGTGGCGAACACCGCGCCCAGCACGTGCTGGAGGGAGGATCGCTGCACCACCCGCACGAGCGCGAGGAGGAGCGCGACCCCGATCGCCCAGACCGCCGCGCTGCGCACGTCGTGGTCGCTCAGCGACCACGCGAGCACGAACACCACGGTGGGCAGCGCCGTCTCGAGCGACCCGCGCCACCCGCCGAGGGCGGTCGAGAGCCGGTGCCGGATGAGGGCCTCGACCGTCTCCGCGCTCGGGGGCCGGGTGTGCTCGGCCGTCACTGCGTCGGGAGGATCTCGTAGGCGGGGTTGAAGATCGTGGGGGTGCCCTTGACCGTCGTGACCCGGCCCCGGGCCCGCAGGAAGGTCCCCGGTTCGATGCCTCCGATGGAGCGCCGGCCGACCCACACGAGGTTGACCGAGCCCTTGCCGTCCCAGACCTCCGCGACGAGCGCGGGCACGCTGCGCCTGGGTGGCAGGGTGACGGCGCGGACCGTGCCGCAGACGCACGCCGGGTAGCGCGGCGCGAGGGCGGACAGGTCGTCGCCACCCTCGGACGCCGCCTGCTGCTGCAGCTCCGCGTCGTCGCGCTCGGACGGGGTGCGGGTGAGGTCACGCAGCCGCTCGCGCACGCTCATCAGCGCACCTCGGTGATCTCGGGACCGCGCTCGAACGGGTCGAGGTCCGGCGTCTCGTCCTCGTCCGCGTCGGCCGCGGCCTCGGGGGCGCCGTCCTGCGGCAGCCGGAGCGGGAGGAGCTCGCGCGGGGCCATCGGGTCGCCGCCGCGGACGACGACCACCTCGCGGAAGACCTCGAGGAGCGGCTCGGCGGCGTCGTCGTCGATGGCCGCGCGGCCGGAGAGCACGCCGCGGAGGAACCAGCGGGGGCCGTCGACCCCCACGAAGGTCGCCGGGGCGAAGACGGTGCGACCGTCCGGGCCCGCGGACGGGAGCCGGGTGCGCAGCTGGGTGCCGAGGTCGGTGCGCAGCTCCTCGACCGTGCCGCCCTGGCGCTCGACGGACATCGCGATCTCGCGCCGGATCTCGCCCCAGAGGCCCTCGGAGCGCGGCGCGGCGAAGGCCTGGAGCTGGAGCGCCGACTCGCCGAGGACGGCGGTCGCCGCGTTGACCTGCTGCGACTCCTGCTCGACCTCGAGCCGCAGCTCCATCCCCGGCAGGCCCCGCACCCAGATCGCGCCGAGGTCGAGCCGGCCGTCACGGCCCTCGACGTCGGCGACGTCGTGCGGCCCGCCGCTGCGGTCCACCTCGTCCTCGGTCCCGACCTCGGCGTCGTCGGCCGCGGCCTCCTCGTCGACCTCGGACGGGGTGACGTCGTCGAGCTCGTCGGGGGCGGCCGGCTCGGCGGACTTGTTCCTGCGGAAGATGCTCACGGTCGTGTGGTCCTCGGGACGGGTGGTGGGCGGTGGGTCACCGGCGGGCGGACGGGCCGAAGCCGCCGGTGGACCCGTGTCCAGTCTCCCCCCGGGCGCTCCCCGGAAGCGAATCGGCCTCCGAGAAGTCGGCGTGAAGGTACTCCTGGACGACGAGCTGGGCGATGCGGTCCCCGACCCGGACGGTGAACGCCTCGTGCGGGTCGAGGTTGACGAGGTTGACGAGCAGCTCACCGCGGTAGCCGGAGTCGACGGTGCCGGGGGCGTTGACGATGCTCACGCCGTGCCGGGCGGCCAGGCCCGAGCGCGGGTGCACGAGGCCGACGGTCCCCGGCGGCAGGGCCAGGGCGATACCGGTCGGGACGAGCGCGCGCTCCCCCGGCGCCAGCGTCACCTCGGCGACGCTCGTGAGGTCGGCGCCCGCGTCGCCGTCGGTGCTGTAGCGCGGGAGGACGGCGTCCTCGTGCAGCCGCCGGACGGCGACGGGGACGCGGGTCGGTTCCCCCACGGTGGTGCGTCCCCTCAGGCGGCGCAGTCGCGGCAGACGAGCACGCCGGCCTTGTCGCTCGCGAGCTGGCTGCGGTGGTGCACGAGGAAGCACTGCGAGCAGGTGAACTCGTCCGCCTGGCGCGGGAGGACCCGCACCGAGAGCTCCTCACCGGAGAGGTCGGCTCCGGGCAGCTCGAAGCCCTCGGCCTGCTCGGTCTCGTCGACGTCGACGCTCGAGGACCGCTTGTCGACGCGCCGGTTCTTCAGCTCCTCGATGGAGTCCTCGGAGAGCTCGTCGTCGGTCTTGCGCGGTGCGTCGTAGTCCGTCGCCATTGTTGGTGTTCCACCCTTCGTCGTGCCGGTCGGCCGGGCCGGCCGACCGTGCCGGTCGACCCACATCGTCGGCCGGCCCTGACAACGCACGGGGCGTCGGCTTTGTGCCCGGTCGGCAGCCGTGCGCGCCAGATTGTGCACCATCGCGTGCCCGTGCCGCCACGCGGGTCCACCGGACGACCCTGCCGAGCCGGTTCCGCACCGCTCCCGACGGGCGTCAGCGGGGCTCGCCGACCGACCCGACGTGGCGGGCCGCGAGCTCGCGGACGAGGGCGGACAGCTCGACCGCGAGGCCGGGCGCCGCCGCCCAGGTGAGGTCGCGGGTGGGGACCTCGTCGGCCGGCCCGCCGACGACGGCGCCGGCCTCGGTGGCGACGAGCTCACCGGCCGCGCGATCCCACGGGTTGAGGCCGGTCTCGTAGTAGCCGTCGAGGCGGCCGGAGGCGACGGCGCACAGGTCGAGGGCCGCGCTGCCGTGCCGGCGGATGTCGCGCACCCGGGGCAGGAGGTCGACGAGGAGGCGGGCCTGGCGGCGACGCACGTCCGCGGCGTAGCCGAAGCCGGTGCCGACGAGCGCGAGGGCGAGGTCGGTCGTCGGGCGCGGTCGCAGCGCGCGGGTGCCGGCGGCGGTGGTCAGGGACGCGCCGCCGCCGAGGTGCGCGTGGTAGAGCTCGCCGCGCTCGGGGTCGAGGACCGCGCCCGCGACGGGCGACCAGTGGCCCGGCACGGTGGGGTCGCCGACGACGGCGGCCACCGACACGGCGTAGGCGGGCACCCCGTAGAGGTAGTTCGTCGTGCCGTCGATCGGGTCGACGACCCACGTCACCCCGCTCGTGCCCTCGCGGCCGCCCTCCTCCTCGCCGAGGACGGCGTCGTCCGGCCGCAGCGCGGCGAGCCGGTCGAGGAGCAGCTCCTGGCTGCGCTGGTCCATCTCGGTGACGACGTCGGTGCGGGTCGACTTGGCGGTGACGCCGAGGTCGTCCGGCCGCTCGTCGCGCACGAGCCGGCCGGCCGCGCGGGCCACCGTGCACGCGACCGCCTCGAGGGCCGCGGGGTCGGTGCCCGCGGGGAGCTCCGGCGGCATCAGTCGCGCCCGCAGAGCGCCGGCCGGGCGACCCGCAGGTTGGGGCAGCACCCCGGGGCGCACACCGAGGGGCGCACGTCGCCGGGCAGCCAGGACTCGGGCACGACGACCTCGCCGCGGGCCTCGGCGGCCCGCTCGAGCAGCAGGTCGACCAGCCCCTCGACGAAGACGTCGTCGCCGTGTGGCGTCGGGACGCGGACGAACGGGACGCCCACCCGGGCCGCCGTCTCGGCGGCCTCGGTGTCGAGGTCGTGGACGACCTCCATGTGGTCGGACACGAAACCGATCGGCACGACGACGACCGGCGCGACCGGGTCCTCGGCGGCGAGCTCCTCGATCCGGTCGTTCACGTCCGGCTCGAGCCACGGCTGGCTCGGCGGCCCCGAGCGCGAGCAGAAGACGAGCTCGCCGCGCACCGTCGTGCCGAGCTCGGCGCCGACGACCTCGTCGAGCCGGCGGCCGAGCCGCAGGTGCTGGTCGGTGTAGAGGTTGCCCTCGCCGTCCCCCGGCCCGGAGGTGTCGTCCATGGCGAGCGGCACCGAGTGGGTCACGTAGAGGACGCGCGCGGCCCCCGGGTCCGGCAGCCCGCGCAGCGACGCGACCATCGCCCGGGCCCACGCCCGCCCGAGGCCCGGGTGGGTGACGTACTGGCGCACCTTGTCGATGACGAGCCCGTCGCCGGCCGGGCCGACCTGCTCGAGCGCCGCGGCGAGGTCCTCGCGGTACTGACGGCACGAGGAGTAGCACGAGTAGGCGCTGGTGAAGAGGGCCAGCACCCGGGACGCCCCGAGCTCGAGGGCCTCGTGCAGCGCGTCCGCGAAGAACGGCTCGGAGTTGCGGTTGCCCCACACGAGCGGCACCTCGAGGCCACGGCGGTCCATCTCGGCCCGCAGCCGGGTGAGCAGGTCGCGGTTGAGGTCGTTGATCGGGCTGCGCCCGCCGCGCGCGTAGTAGTGCTCGCCGACCGCGACGAGCCGCTCGTCCGGGATGTTCCGGCCGGCCGTGACCCGCCGGAGGAACGGCATCACCTCGTCCTCGGCCTCGGGGCCACCGAAGGACCCGAGGAGGACGACGTCGTAGGGCGCGAGGTCGGCGGACGCGTCGGGCATGGCACGAGGCTATCCGGGCAATCGGGCCACGCCCGGCGTGGGCTCCACCATCCGGGCCCGCCGAGGTGGCATCGTCGGCGTGACGACCAGCGACCCGGGAGACCGACATGCAGGACCTTCGCCTGATCGGCGTCCACGAGGACGGTCAGCACCTCCTGCTCGCGGACGCCGACGGGGGCCGGTTCCGGCTCGCCCTCGACGAGCCCCTGCGAGCCGCGGCCCGCCGCGACCGACCGCGCCTCGGCCAGCTCCAGATCGAGATGGAGGGGGGCATGCGCCCGCGCGAGGTGCAGGCCCTCATCCGCCGTGGCCTGTCGGCCGAGGAGGTCGCCGAGCGCTCCGGCTGGCCGGTCGAGAAGGTCCACCGGTTCGAGGGCCCGATCCTCGCCGAGCGCGAGCACGTCGCCGGCCTGGCGCGGCGCTGTGCCGTCGGCGTCCGCGGCCCGTCACCGGTCTCCCTCGAGGACCGCGTCTCCGAGCGGCTGCGCGACCGCGGGGTGGAGCGTGACGACGTCGAGTGGGACTCCAGCCGCGACGAGGACGGCGTCTGGCAGCTGACGATGACGTTCGCGGCCGGCGGCCGCCGGCGCACCGCGACGTGGCACTACGAGCCGCTCGGCGGGTCGGTCCTCCCGACCAACGACGAGGCCCGCTGGCTGAGCGAGGACGCCACCTCCGGCCTCATCCCGGCACCGCACCGGGCGCCCACACCCGGCGACCTCGACGTCTACGACGTCGACGCCGACGGCGGCATCGAGC
>JACXUW010000551.1 GCA_014763705.1 Micrococcales bacterium
GTGAACAGAACACGCCGCGTGCGCTCGCCTCGACACGGCGTGTTCTGTTCACTCGACGGGTGGGGGGACGGGATGGGACCCGGGGACGAACCGGGGTGCTCCCCCACAGCCCGGGCCCAGCCTCGCCCGGCAGGATGGGGTGCCATGAGCCACCTCGGACCGGACCCCGACCAACCCCTCGTCCTGGGCCCGATGCTGCGCTACGTCGACGAGACCTCGGCGACGGTGTGGGTGCGCACGCTGGCGACGGCGACCGTCACGGTGGAGCGCGCCGGACGCTCGTGGAGCGCCCCGACCTTCGCGGTGCACGGCTCGCACTACGCCCTCGTCGTCTGCGACGGCCTCGAGCCCGGCAGCGACGAGCCGTACACCGTCGACCTCGACGGCCGGCGGGTCTGGCCGCTCGAGGGTGCCGCCCCCAGCCGCATCCGAACCCTCGACCCGAACCGCCTGCCGCACTTCGCGTTCGGCTCCTGCCGCACCTTCGGCAGCCACGACGAGAAGGGGACGCGGCTGCACGGGGTCGACGCACTCCGCACGCTGGCCCTCACCCTGCGCGACGTCCCCGAGGCCGGCTGGCCCGACCTGCTGCTCCACCTCGGCGACCAGGTGTACGCCGACACCACGCCGCACGGCGAGCTCGAGGACTTCATGCGTGCGCGGCGCAGCCTCGACGAGCCGCCGTACGCGGAGATCAAGGACTACCCGGAGTACGACGAGCTGTACCGCATCACGTGGTCCGACCCGGTGATCCGCTGGCTGCTGTCGACCCTGCCCTCGGCGATGATCTTCGACGACCACGACATCCGCGACGACTGGAACACCTCGTGGTCGTGGCGCCGTGACATCCGGGCCACGACGTGGTGGCAGGAGCGCATCGTCTCCGGGCTGGCGTCGTACTGGGTGCACCAGCACCTCGGCAACCTCTCGCCGCGCGAGCTCGCCGAGGAGGAGCTGTTCGCCGGGGTCCTCGAGCACGCCGCCGCCGGCCGCGAGGACGAGCTCGACCTCACCGACGCCCTCGACGAGCTGGCCGCCCGCGCCGACGCCGAAACGGAGTCGTACCGCTGGAGCCACACCCGCGAGGTCGGTGACTGCCTGATCGTCGTCCTCGACTCGCGGGCCGCCCGCGACCTCCAGCCGGACTGCCGCTCGATGCTCGACGAGGTCGAGCTGCAGTGGTTCGACGACACGATGCACGGCGGCTACCGGCACGTGTTCGTCGGCACGTCCCTGCCCTTCCTCCTGCCACCGGGCCTGCACGACTTCGAGGCCATCGACGAGGTCGTCGCGGAGGGCGCCTGGGGACGTCGCGCGGCCCAGCTCGCGGAGCGGGTCCGTCGCAGCGTCGACCTCGAGCACTGGGCGGCGTTCAACGCCGGCTTCGACGAGGTCTTCGAGATCGTCATGGACCTCGCTCGCGGACGACGGGGCCCGGCCCCCGAGACCGTCACCTTCCTCTCCGGCGACGTCCACAACTCGTACTTCGCCGAGGTCACCGACGGGCAGCAGTACGGCGCGCTCTCACGGATCACCCAGGCCGTGTGCTCGCCGATCCGCAACCCGATGCCGCGCGGCGTCCGGGTCATGGTCTCGATGCTCTCCCGCGCGCTCGTGCGCCCGATGCGGCTGCTCGCCTCGGCCTCGCGGCGCACCCCCGACCCGGCGTACCCGTGGACCGTCACCGAGGGGCCCTGGTTCGACAACAACGTCGCCCTGTGCCGGGTCACGCAGGAGGGGCTCGAGCTCACCTGGGTCAGGGGTGCGGTGGAGGGTGACGACTACGCCCACCCGTCGCTGCGTCGGGTCTCGTCGGTGTCGGTCCCCGCCCGGCCCGCGGTGCGTGCCGGACGCGACGCGGCGGGTGGGGACCCGAGGTCCGGTCCG
>JACXUW010000552.1 GCA_014763705.1 Micrococcales bacterium
CGCGCCGCGCTCCGGGCCCGCGACGGGGTCGACGCCCCCGACGCGGTGTGCTGGTCCACCCGCGGGCTGCTCTTCCTCGCCGAGCCCGACGACGTGCTGCGGGCGGTCTCGGCGGCCCTGCGGGCGCGACGCACGGCGGTGGTCAGCGACGCGGTCGCCAGCCTCGTCGGGGCGCTGGGGGAGGTCGTGCCCGGCGCCGTCGTCGCGGCCGGCACCGGCGCCGTCGCGTTCGGGTCGGACTTCGGCGCGCACTGGACCCGCGTGGACGGCTGGGGCCACGTGCTCGGCGACCGCGGCTCGGCGGCCTGGGTCGGGATGGAGGGCCTGCGCGCCGCGCTCCGGGCCCGCGACGGGGTCGACGGCGGCTCGGCCGGGCTCCTCACCGCGGCCGAGGCGATGCTCGGCCCGTGCGAGACCTGGCCACGACGGGTGATGACCGCTGCGGACGCTCCCGAGGTGCTCGCCTCGGCCGCCCCGCTCGTCACCGCCGCCGCCGATGCCGGGGACGCCGTCGCGGCCGGGGTGTGCGTCGCCGCCGGCCACGCGCTGGGTGCCTCGCTGCTCGCCGCCGCGGCCGGCCTCGAGTCGCCCCGGCTCGTCGTCACCGGCGGGCTGTTCTCCGCACCGGCGGTCCGCTCGGCCCTCGACGCCGTCGTCGACGGTGGCGGCGGGTCGGTGGAGCGGTCCGTCGGCGGTGCCCTCGACGGCGCGCTGACCCTCGCCGCGCGGCTCGACGCCACCGGCGACCTGCGGCAGCATCCGGAGTACGTGCACGTCGCCGGGGCCGGCGCCTGACAGACTCTGCGGCCATGGAGATCCCGCAGCACTGGGTCAGGGTCGACGGCTTCAGCCCGCACCTCGGGCGGCAGGGTGGCCCGATCTCGGTGTGGGGCTGGTCGACCGAGTCCGACGAGGACGCCGAGCGGGTCGGCCACGAACGGCTGGCGGAGGTGCTGGCCCGGGTCGAACGCGAGGGCCGGCTACCCGCGACCCGGGGCTACTACCCCCGGACGCCGCTGCGCGAGCCCGTGCTCGAGGAGGTCCGCGCGGACGACGGGCGGCTGCTCGGGGTGGTGACGCGCAACCGGATGGGCTGCGAGGTCCTGTGCACCGACCTGCTCCTCGTCGCCGACGTCGATGTCCCCGAGCTGGCCGACGAACGGCCGTCGGCGCGGCGCCGGGCGACCCGCTCCACGCCGGGCGACCGCGGCCGCGGCGTCGCGGGGTTCATCCGGCGGCTCGTCCTCGGCCGCCCGGACCCGACGCCGCAGGGGAGCTCCGGCGAGGACGCCGCAGGGCTCGACGAGCCCGAGCCGGTCGGCGGTCCGGGCCCCGGGTACGAGGCCTACCCGGACCTGCCGGGCGCGGAGGGGCGGGCCGTCACGGCGACCGGTCCGGGCGGTCCGTCGGTCGCGGAGTGCCTCGCCGCCGAGCCGGCCTGGGAGTTCGCCCGGCAGCACCCGGAGCTCGGGGTGCGGGTCTACCGGACGGCGGCCGGGCTGCGGGTCGTCGTCACCGGCGCGGGTGTCGCCCCGGCGTCCGAGGAGGCCCGGGGCATCCTGTCGGCGCTGCAGTCCGACCCGCTGTACGTCGAGCTGTGCGCGACCCACGGCAGCTACCGGGCCCGGTTGACGCCCAAGCCCTTCCGCATCGGCAGGGCCGCCCTGCCGGTGTCCTGGCCGTGCGCCGACGACGTCGCCGAGCGGTCGTGGCTGCGCTGGGTCGACGCGTACGACGCCGAGCGCGAGGAGTTCGCCGTGTGCCGGCTGGTCAGCGCCTCCGGGCCGGTGCCCGGTCCGGACGAGCAGCGGCTCGTCGAGGTGCACGACGCCGCCACGGGCGTGGGGGAGCGGCTCCCCCTCGCCTGACCCGAGCGCCGGCCCTC
>JACXUW010000096.1 GCA_014763705.1 Micrococcales bacterium
GGCCAGGGGCGGGGGCGGTCAGCCGAAGCGGCCGCTGATGTAGTCCTCGGTCGCCTTCTCGGCGGGGTTGCTGAAGATCTTCTGCGTCTCGTCGTACTCGACGAGCCGGCCAGGCTCACCGGTCGCCTTGAGGTTGAAGAACCCGGTCATGTCCGAGACGCGTGCCGCCTGCTGCATGTTGTGCGTGACGATGACGATCGTGTAGTCCGACTTCAGGTCGTTGATGAGGTCCTCGATGGCGAGCGTCGAGATGGGGTCCAGCGCCGAGCACGGTTCGTCCATGAGGACGACGTCGGGCTTGACCGCGATGGTCCGGGCGATGCAGAGCCGCTGCTGCTGGCCGCCGGAGAGCCCCGAACCGGGCTTGGCGAGGCGGTCCTTGACCTCGTTCCACAGGTTGGCGCCCTTGAGGGAGCCCTCGACGAGGTCGTCCATCTCGGACTTCTTCATCCGCTTGTTGTTGAGCTTCACGCCGGCGACGACGTTGTCGTAGATCGACATCGTCGGGAACGGGTTGGGCCGCTGGAAGACCATCCCGACCCGACGGCGCACCCCCACCGGGTCGACACCCGGGGCGTACAGGTTCTGGTCGTCGACGAGCACCTCGCCCTTGACGTGCGCCCCGGGGATGACCTCGTGCATCCGGTTGAGGCTGCGCAGGAAGGTCGACTTCCCGCAGCCGGAGGGGCCGATGAGGGCCGTGACCGCACGGGGCTCGATGGTCATCGTGACGTCCTTCACGGCGAGGAAGTCCCCGTAGTAGATGTCGAGGTCCTTGACGTCGATGCGCTTGGCCACGGTCGGTGTCGTCCTTTGCGGTGGGGGTCGGGGGTCAGCGCCCGGTCTTCGGAGCGAAGAACCGGCTGACGAGGCGGGCGATGAGGTTGAGGGCCATCACGATGATGATGAGGGTGAGCGCGGCGGCCCAGGCCCGGTCCAGGTACGGCCCGCGCGGGATGCCCGGCTGGGCGTACTCGTAGTACGAGAAGACGGGCAGGGTGGCCATCCGACCCGAGAACGGGTTGGTGTTCGAGGAGGTGGTCGTCCCCACCGTGACGAGCAGCGGGGCGGTCTCACCGATGATCCGCGCGACGGCCAGCGTGACGCCGGTGACGATCCCGGCCACGGACGTGCGCAGGACGACCTTCGTGATGGTGCGCCAGCGGGAGACCCCCAGCGCGTACGAGGCCTCGCGCAGCTCGTTCGGCACCAGCCGCAGCATCTCCTCCGTCGAGCGCACGACGACCGGGATCATCAGCACGCTCAGGGCCACCGCACCGATGACGCCCGCACGGGCGCCGGGCCCGAGGAAGAGGACGAAGAGCGCCACCGCGAACAGGCCGGCGACGATCGAGGGGATGCCGGTCATGACGTCGACGAAGAAGGTCAGGACCTTGCCGAGGCGGCTGCCCTTGCTGTACTCGACGAGGTAGACGGCGGTCAGGATGCCGATCGGCACCGACACGACGGTCGTCAGGGCCGTGATGATGAGCGTGCCCATGATCGCTGCGTAGGCACCGCCGCCCTCGCCGACGACGCCGCGCATCGAGTACGTGAAGAACGTGACGTCGAAGCGCTTGTAGCCGTCGCGGACCACCTCGAGGAGCACCGACACGAGGGGGAGGAGCGCGAGCAGGAAGAACGTCGTGACCACGACCGTCACGAGGCGGTCGACCGCGTTGCGCCGGCCCTCGACGACGGCGCTCGTGGTGTAGATCGCGGCGCCGTAGAGGACCGCGGTCTCGGCGAGCAGCGCCACGGGGTTGAGCGACGAGACGGTGAGCCCGAGGACGACGGCGACGGCGAAGGCCGCGAGCAGCATGAGGGGCGGGGCGAGCCGCGGCAGGGTGGGGCGCAGGAGGGGCATGCCGCCGAGCGGGCTCGACGTGGAGGTCGTCGGCTCGTGGACCGTCGTCAGGGACGGCTGGTCGGGCGCGTCGAGGTCGGTGTCGGGCATCAGTTGGCTCCCGAGAAGTCGGACCGGCGGGCGATGACCCACCGCGCGGCCATGTTGACGAGCAGGGTGATGAAGAACAGCACCAGCCCGGACGCGACGAGGGTGTTGACGTCGAGTCCGCTGGACTCGGGGAACTGCAGGGCGATGTCGGCGGCGATCGTGCCCGAGTTCGCCGTGCCGATGATGTCCCAGTGCACCCCGGCGGCGACGGACAGGATGATGGCCACCGCCATCGTCTCCCCGAGGGCTCGCCCGAGTCCGAGCATCGCCCCCGAGATGACGCCGGACCGCCCGAAGGGCAGGACGGCCTGGCGGATCATCTCCCACCGGGTGGCCCCGAGGGCGAGGGACGCCTCCTCGTGCAGCCGTGGCGTCTGGAGGAAGACCTCGCGGTTCACGGCCGTCATGACCGGCAGGATCATGATCGCCAGCACGACGCCCACGACGAGCGTCGTGCGACCGGAGGCACTCGGGTCGGGCCCGAAGAACGGGAGGAACCCGAGCCAGGTCGAGAGCCAGGTCGCCACCGGGACCGATGCCGGCGCGACGACGTAGACGCCCCACAGGCCGTAGATGATGCTCGGCACGGCGGCGAGCAGGTCGACGACGTAGCCGAGCGCGATCGCGATCCGCCGCGGGGCGTAGTGGGTGATGAAGAGGGCGATCCCGACCGAGAGCGGCGTCGCGATGACGAGGGCGATGAGCGCGGTGAGGATGGTGCCGAAGGCGAGCGGGAAGATGTAGTGCGCGAGCCCCTCCCCGCCGCGGACGTCCGCGGGCGAGGCGGTCAGTGCCGGGAGTGCCTGCCACAGGAGGAACCCCGCGACGCCGGCCAGCACCAGGAGGATGAGGACACCGGCACCGGTCGCCGCTCCGGCGAAGATGCGGTCGCCGTACCGGGGTGCGTCGTGCACGACCCCGGGCTTGTCCGATGTGGTGCTCACAGGTCTCTCCTTGGTCTGTCCGTCGGTGGCGGGCCGCGCGAGCCGGGGCTCGCCCGCCCGCCGTCGGGCTGGCGTGGCGAGGCGCGGAGGCCGTCCCGTGGGACGACCTCCGCGCCGCACCCGGTCAGCCCGCGGAGATGGCGGCGATGGCCGTCTGGGCGTTCTTCGTCGCGCTGTCGCTGATCGGCGCGCTGCCGGCCGCCTTGGCCGCGGCCTGCTGGCCCTCGGGGCTCACCGTGTAGGTGAGGTAGGCCTTGACGAGGTCCGCGGTCTTCTGGTCCGCGTACTTCGTGCAGGCCAGCGTGTACGACGCGAGGACGATGGGGTAGACGCCCTCGGACGCGACATCGCGCTTGATGTCGATCGCGAAGTCGTACTTGCCGCGGCCGGACACCCGCTCGGACTCGTCGATGATCTTCGCGGCGGCCTCGGCGCTCGGGCCCTGGAAGCTCGTGCCCACCTTGATCTGGGCGTTCCCGAGCTCCGCGGTCTGGGAGGCGTCGGCGTACCCGATGTACCCGTCGCCGGCGGTGATGGCCTGGACGACGCCCTGCGTGCCCTTGGCGGACTCACCACCGGAGATCGGCCACTCGCCGCTGGCCTTGTCGGTCCACACGTCCGGGGCGACGGCGTGCAGGTAGTCGGTGAAGTTCTGGGTCGTCCCCGACTCGTCGTTGCGGTGCACCGGGACCACGGTCGTCGCCGGCAGGTCGACGCCCTCGTTGAGCGCCTTGATCGCCGGGTCGTTCCACTTCTTGATCTCGCCCTTCATGATCTTGGCGAGCGTCGTGGCGTCGAGCTTCAGGTTGTCGACACCCTTGAGGTTGTAGGCGATCGCGATGGGCGACACGTACACCGGGTACTCGATGACCTCGCCACAGGTCGAGGGGACCTTGGCCAGCTCCTCGTCCTTGAGGTAGGCGTCGGAACCGCCGAACTGGGTCGCGCCGGCCAGGAACTGCTCACGCCCGCCGCCCGAGCCGATCGGGTCGTAGTTGACGGTCGCGTCGGGGTTCGAGCCCTCGAAACCGGCCTTCCAGGTCTGCTGGGCCACGGTCTGGGTGCTGGCGCCCGCACCGGCGATGGTGCCCGAGACGGTGGTGCCACCGCTCGCCGAGCCCGACGAGCTG
The DNA here is from genome assembly GCA_014763705.1 of Micrococcales bacterium. Taxonomy (GTDB): domain Bacteria; phylum Actinomycetota; class Actinomycetes; order Actinomycetales; family Dermatophilaceae; genus Phycicoccus. The sequence continues at coordinate 4,032 of JACXUW010000096.1, forward strand.
GAGCCGGACCCGCTGTCCTCGTTCGCGGCGCCGCAGGCCGCGAGGGTCAGGGAGATGGCGAGTGCGACGGGGACCGCCGCCCGGGCCGAAGTGGTGCGCTTCACGGGTAGTGCCTCTCTACGGATGGGGGGCCACCCGGGTTCCCCCTCGGAGGCACCGAAGAGGACCCTCGTGGTCGTACACCGGCAACGTAGGAACGGTGGATGACGCGTCGGGCCGTACGCGGTGAACGAGGCGTGAACGACGGCGGGCCATTGCACGACCGCCCGGTCAAGGGCCGCGGACCGCCCAGCGGACCCCGCGAGCCGGGACGACGCCGCGGCCGGGTGTCAGGGGAGGTGGCGCTCGACGGCCACGACCCGGGCGGCGGCACCGCGCCCGACCACGTGGCAGACCAGCGCCTCGCCCTTGGCCAGCTTCGCGTCGCTCGCCGCGGCCAGCCGCGCGCGGTCCTCCGCCGTCGCGTCGCCCGCCAGGGGCGTGAGGACGTCGAGGACCGCGGGCAGCACCGGACCGTGCGAGCAGAGGACCACGGGGTGCCCGGCGGCCAGCAGCTTCTGCACCCGGCGCGGTGCCTTGGCCGGGTCCTCGGCGAAGCCCTCCTCCGACAGCCCGGGCCGCGTCCGCACCCGCAGCCCCGCTGCCGCCGCGAAGGGGGCGACGGTGTCGACGCAGCGGACCGACGGCGAGCTGACCACCCGCTCCGGGGCGTACGCGCCGAGGACGTCGACGAGCGCCGCCGCCCGCGCGTGCCCGGGGCCGTCGAGCGGGCGCAGCGTGTCGTCCGGGTCGCTCCAGGCGCCGCGGCCGACGGCGTGCGCGTGCCGGACGACGACGAACGGCCAGGTGTCGAGGGTGCCGGCCTGGTGGTGGCGGACCAGGGCCCGCAGCTGGTCGCGGTCGCGCGCGTAGTCGAGGCGGTCGTGGGCCGCGCGGTGGTCGAGCCACGCGACGTCGTCCACCTCGTTGACCAGCCGGCCGTGGCCCCCGACGACCCGCGCCGCCCAGTACCGCACGACCTTGTCGGCCGGCTTCCCGTCGCGGTCGAGCATCGTGTACCGGGCCTCGGGCAGCGGGACCCCGAGCCGCACCTCCAGCCCCGTCTCCTCGTGCGTCTCCCGCGCAGCGGCCGGCGCCCACTCCTCGCCCGGGTCGAGCTTGCCCTTGGCCCACGCCCAGTCGTTGTAGCGCGGCCGGTGCACGAGGGCGACCTGGAGGGTGTGGTCGTGCACCCGCCAGGGGAGGGTCCCCGCGGCGGGGATCGTCGTCGGCATCGAGCCGGTCAGCGGCGCCGCGCCTTGCGGCGACGCTTCGCGTGCATCTCGACGAGGGCGGACTGGAGGTCCTCGAGCGGCTGGCCCTCGTCGTCGAGGTGGTGGCGGGTCCAGCGGCCGTCCGGGCCGAGGGCCCAGTGCGAGTAGCGGTCGGACATGCCGCGCTCCATGAGCGCCCGGAGGTCGTCGACGTGGCGCGGGTCGGTGAGCCGGACCAGCGCCTCGACGCGGCGGTCGAGGTTGCGGTGCATCATGTCGGCGCTGCCTATGTACGCGACCGGCTCGCCACCGCCACCGAACCAGAAGACCCGGGAGTGCTCGAGGAAGCGGCCGAGCACCGAGCGGACCTCGATCGACTCCGAGAGCCCCGGCACCCCGGGCCGCAGGGCGCAGATGCCGCGGACCCAGAGCCGCACCCGGACCCCCGCCTGGGAGGCGGTGTACAGGGCGTCGATGAGCTGCTCGTCGACGATCGAGTTGACCTTCCAGTCGATCAGCCCGGACCCCGGGTTCGCGCGCTCGTGCTCGATCTCCTGGTGGATGTGGGCGACGAGCCCGGAGCGCACCGAGCGCGGCGCGACGAGGAGCCGGCGGAACTTGCTGCGCGGCGCGATGCCCGAGAGCTGGTTGAACAGCCGGCTCAGGTCCTCGCCGACCTGCGCGTCGTCGGTGAGCAGGCCGAGGTCCTCGTAGAGCCGTGCCGTCTTCGGGTTGTAGTTGCCGGTGCCGACGTGGCAGTACCGGCGCATCCCCTCGGCCTCCTGGCGGATGACGAGGCAGAGCTTCGCGTGGGTCTTGAGGCCGACGATGCCGTAGACGACGTGGACTCCCGCGTGCTCGAGCTTGCGGGCCCAGGAGATGTTGTTCTCCTCGTCGAAGCGGGCCTTGATCTCGACGACGGCGAGCACCTGCTTGCCCGCCTCGGCAGCGTCGATGAGGGCGTCGATGATCGGGCTGTCGCCGCTCGTGCGGTAGAGGGTCTGCTTGATCGCGAGGACGTGCGGGTCGGCCGCGGCCTGCTCGAGGAGCGCCTGCACCGACGTGGAGAACGAGTCGTACGGGTGCTGGAGCAGGACGTCCTGCTTGCGGATGGAGGCGAAGATGTCGCGGGCCTTGGCCGACTCGGTCGGGGCGAGGTCGGCGTTGGTGCGCGCGACGAACGGCTCGAAGTGCAGCTCGGAGCGCTCGAGGTCGGCGATGACGTTGAGCGCGCGCAGGTCGAGGGGCGCCGGCAGCCGGTAGACCTCGTTCGGGTGCACCCCCAGCTCGCGGACGATGAGGTCGAGGACGTGGTCGTCGATCGCCTCCTCGACCTCGAGCCGCACCGGCGGGCCGAAGCGCCGGCGGGTCAGCTCGCGCTCGAGCGCGGTCAGCAGGTTCTCGGCGTCGTCCTCCTCGACCTCGAGGTCCTCGTTGCGGGTGACCCGGAAGGTGAAGTGCTCACGCACCTCCATCCCGGGGAAGAGGTGGTCGAGGTGGGCGGCGATGACGTCCTCGAGGGGCACGAACCGGGTGTCGTACATGTCGGCGAGCGGCGACTCGTCCGGGCCGGGCTCGACGCGCACGAGCCGCGGGAGCATCGGCGGCACCTTGACGCGGGCGAAGTGCTCCTTGCCGCTGCGCGGGTTGACGAGGATGACGGCGAGGTTGAGCGAGAGGCCCGAGATGTACGGGAACGGGTGGGCCGGGTCGACGGCGAGCGGGGTGAGGACGGGGAAGAGGCGGTCGGTGAAGACGGTGGCGAGCCGGTCGCGCTCGTCGTCGGAGAGGGCGTCCCAGCGGACGATGGTCACGCCCTCGCTCTCCAGGGCCGGGCGCACCTGCTCGGCGTAGACCCGCGCCTGCATCGTCATCAGCTCGTGGGCGACGAGCGAGATCTGCTCGAGGACCTCGCGCGGCTCGAGCCCGGACGCCGAGCGCATCGCGATGCCGGTGGCGATGCGCCGCTTGAGCCCGGCGACCCGGACCATGAAGAACTCGTCGAGGTTGGACGCGAAGATGGCGAGGAAGCGGGCGCGCTCGAGCAGCGGCACGTTCTCGTCTCCGGCCAGCTGCAGCACGCGCTCGTTGAACTGCAGCCACGAGATCTCGCGGTCGAGGAAGCGGTCGGCGGGGAGGGTGTCCTCGTCGACGTGCTCCGCGTGGTGGGCGCTGCGGACGAACCGGCCGTTCGTGCCCCGAGGTTGCTGCTGGTGGCGGGTCTCGGTGGCCGAGGCGCTCGCGATGGACACCTCGCTGACGATCGCGGCCTCCGCCGAGGCCTCCGCGGCGGCGTCGCGCGCCGTCGCGTCGTCGTGCGCCTCCGGGTCGACCGTCGTCTGCTCCGTCATGACCTCCATCCTGTCAGGTCGTGGCCGATGGGGAAGGCCCGCGCACGATGGCGGGCTACCGCGCAGTACTCGTCGTCATCACAGCCCTTACTGCGCCGTAGCCCGGCACAGCCTGTACTGCGCCGTAGCCCGGCACAGCCCGTACTGCGCCGTAGCCCGGCACAGCCCGTACTGCGCCGTAGCCCGGCACAGCCCGTACTGCGCCGTAGCCCGGTACGGCGGGGAAGGGGGTCAGCCGCGGACGGCGTACTGGACGTCGACGGCGGCGTCGACGAACCCGAGCCGCGCGTAGGTGCGGCGGGCGGCGGCGTTGTCGCCGTCGACGTAGAGCTCGACCTCGGCGAGCCCGCTCCGGGCGAGGTGCGCGAGGCCCAGCGCGGTGAGCGGACCGCCGAGCCCGCGCCCCTGCTCGGCCGGGTCGACCCCGACGACGTACACCTCACCCACCCGACCGGGTCCCTCCCCGGGGCCGGGCTCGACCTTGGTCCAGTGGAAGGCGACGACCCGGCCGGCGCGCTCGACGAGGACGAACCCCGAGGCGTCGAACCAGGGCTGGGCCATCCGCTCGTGGAGGTCGGCGAGGGTCAGCCGGCCCTGTTCCGGATGGCTCGCGAAGGCGGCGGCGTTGAGCGCGACCCAGTCCTCGTCGTCGCGCCCCGGCTCGAAGGAGCGTGCCGAGTAGCCCTCCGGGAGAACCGGGTCGACGGCGTCGGCGGACGTCAGCGGGCGGGTCATCCGGTAGAGCTCGCGGCGGCGGTCGAGCCCGGCGGCCACCGCCAGCGCCCGCGCCGCGTCGAGGTCGCCGTGCGCCCAGACCGAGCGCGTGCCCTCGGCGAGCGCGGCGTCGAGCAGCGCCCGGCTGTGGCCGCGGCGCCGGGCCGCCGGGTCGACGACGAGCTCGGCGACGGCGTCCGGCGAGCCGGCCTCCGCCACCTGGCCGTACCCGACGAGCCGCTCGCCGTCGCGCCGCAGCAGGTGCACGACCCCGGGGCGGGCCGCGCCCAGCGCCATCCGGAAGGCCTCGGACACCGCTCCGACGCCGTCGGCCTCCTCGGCCCGTCCCCACAGTGCACGCACCGCGGGCACGGTGGCGTCGTCGACGGCGTCGAGCCGCTCGGTGGCCGCCACCTCAGCCCTCGACCTCCTCGAGGTCCACCGCGCCCTCGGCCGCCTCGGCGGCCTCGGGGACGAACCGGTAGCCGACGTTGCGGACCGTGCCGATGAGCAGCTCGTGCTCGGTGCCGAGCTTGGCCCGCAGCCGGCGGACGTGGACGTCGACGGTGCGCGTGCCCCCGAAGTAGTCGTAGCCCCACACCTCCTGGAGCAGCTGCGACCGGGTGTAGACGCGGCCCGGGTGCTGGGCCAGGTACTTGAGGAGCTCGAACTCCTTGTACGTGAGGTCGAGCAGCCGCCCGCGCAGCCGCACCGAGTACGTCGCCTCGTCGATGACGAGGGCGCCGGCGGTGATCGGTCCGGTCTCGTCCTCGGCGGTCTCGGCGCGGCGCCCGACCGCGAGCCGGAGCCGGGCCTCGACCTCGGCCGGACCCGCGGTGTCGAGGAGCACGTCGTCGATGCCCCACTCGCTCGTCAGCCCGGCCAGCCCGCCCTCGGTGACGACGGCGAGCAGCGGGGCGGCGACCCCCGTCGTCGTGAGGACCCGGCACAGCGACCGGGCCATCGCGAGCTCGCGGCGGGCGTCGACGAGGACGGCGTCGGACTCGGGGGCGTCCACCAGCGCCGACGCCTCGGCCGGGAGGATGCGAACATGGTGGCTGAGCAGCCCGAGCGCCGGCAGGACCTCGGCGGCGGGCGCCAAGGTGTTCGTCAACAGCAGCAGGTGGGCCATCGCCCCACAGGATAGGCGGTCATGGACGCACGGCACGGGGCCTCGGCCCCTGATGGGACGCGGGCCACGCCCGGGTCGGCGACGGCCGGCGCGGTGACCGTGCGCTACTGGGCCGGCGCCCGGGCCGCCGCCGGGGTCGACGCCGAGACGCTGCCCCTGCCCGGCTCGGTGGGAGCGCTCACAGCGGCGCTCGCCGACGCCCACCCGGCCCTCGGCTCCGTGCTGCCCGTGTGCTCGCTCCTCGTCGACGGGCTCGCCGCGTCCGGCGACGACCCCGTGCCGCCGGGGGCCGTCGTCGAGGTGCTCCCGCCGTTCGCCGGCGGGTGATGCGAGGATGCCGGACGTGGACGAGGAGAGCGGGCCGGCGGCCGAGGGCGCGGTGGACCTCGAGGAGGTCGAGGG
>JACXUW010000553.1 GCA_014763705.1 Micrococcales bacterium
GCGTGGAGGACGCCGTCGAGGAAGAAGCCGAAGCGCGCTCCGGCGCTGACGGCGACGTGCGTCTCGGCGACCTCGGCCGCCTGCGCGGTCACCTCGACGACCTGCTGCGCCGTCTCGGCCACCACCTCGGCGGTCTCGTGCGCGGCCTCCAGCGCCTCCTGGGCGGCGTCGACGACCGGCGCGGCGAGGTCCGCTGCCGCCTCACGGACCTGCTCGAGCGCACCGGTGTCGGGCGTCGGGGTCGTGCCGTCGGGCGCAGGGGGCGGCGCGCTCACCCTCGTCCTCGGTGCGGTGGCGGTGCCTGGCCCACGTTGACCGTCGGGATGCCGACGCCGCTGCGTGCGATGACGGCGAGGGACGGCTCGCGACCGGGGTTGGACTCGCGGTGCACGGTGAAGGCCGGGACGTGGACGTAGCTGCCGGCGACGGCGTCGACCCAGCCCTCGACGCCCTCGCACTCGAGGCGCAGCACGCCCCGCACGACGTAGAGGACGCTGACGTTGGAGTCGTGGTGGTGCCAGCCCGAGACCCCGCCCGGGTCGGTGACGACCTGGCCGGCCCACAGCCCGGGCACCTCGAACGCGCGCCGGCGCAGCATCCCCGGGGTCGGGTCCGCCTCGGCGAGCTCGGCGTCGGTGACGACGCGCACCGGCTCGTGGTCCATCCGCCCACGGTAGCCACCTCCGCGCCCCTCTCCTGCCCCGACTTCTTGCGAATGACCCACCTCGGGCCCGCGAGATCGGGGGCCTCAGGGTGGGCAATTCGCAAGAAGTCGGGATGAGGGAGGCCGCGGAGGGCGTGGGACTCCGGCGGCGGCCTCGTCCCTCGGCCGCCCGCCTCCCCCGTCATCCACCGCCCTTCGCGAGTCGCCGCGGTCGCAGGCTCCCGCGGGGACTCGGCGGAGGGCGTGGGATTCGAACCCACGATGACGTTGCCGCCATAGCGGTTTTCAAGACCGCCGCACTAGGCCACTATGCGAGCCCTCCATCGGCCGGGCGCGAGGACGCCCGGACCGCCCGCCCAGCGTAGGGCCCGTCACACGTCGCGTCCGAGGCGGCGGCGCGGTGCGACGATCGAGGGGTGAGCACGTTCGCCATGCGCGACCCCCACCCGGTGATGGCCGCGGTCCTCGCGCTGGCCGCCTCGCGACGCGCCACCGTCGAGCTCACCGACGAGACCCTCGAGGTCCGGCTCGGCCTCACCTGGCACGCGCGCGTCCCCCGGGCGAGCATCCACGCGGCCGGCCACGACCCGCTGCGCACCATCAGCATCGGGGCCCACGGCTGGCGCGGCGACTGGCTCGTCAACACCAGCCGGCACGGGCTCGTCGTCCTCGACCTCGAGCCGCCCGCCCCCGGACGCTGCCTCGGGTGGCCGCTGCGGGTGCACCGGCTGCACCTCAGCCTCGCCGACCCCGACGCCTTCCTCGCCGCCCTGGGGGTGCCCCGACCGGCCGCCTGAGCCGTCCGCCGGGGGGCCGGTCCGCATCCCGGTGGTCCGCCCCGGTGTCGGCCCCACCCGTGGTGGGTAAGGTCGGAGGCCGACGAAAGGAGCCCCCATGGGCAAGCTGTCCTTCCTCGCCGGGCTCGCCGCCGGCTACGTCCTCGGGGCCAAGGCGGGGACCCAGCGGTACGAGCAGATCCGCCGCACCTCGAGCAAGGTGTGGAACTCCGACCCCGTGCAGAAGCAGGTCGCGCAGGCCAAGGACGCCGCGCGCACCAAGGCCGCGCCCGTCGTCGCCGACCTCGTCGCCGACGCCGCACGCGCCACCGGCGAGAAGCTGCGCCAGGGCCGCACCATCGCGTCCGAGGCCATCCACCACGACGGCCACGGGTCCTCCGGGTCGGGCGGCGCCACCACGAACGGCTCCGGCACCGCGAACG
>JACXUW010000554.1 GCA_014763705.1 Micrococcales bacterium
GGCCGCCCGCCGCCAGGCGAGCGAGACCCCGCCGAGGCCCATCACCGAGGAGAAGAGGGTGACCGGCAGGTGCGCCAGCGACCGCTGCGCGGCGACCGCCGGCGCTGCACCGGCCACCGCCGGGCCGGTTGAGCCCGTAGGCGGGCCCGTCGCAGCCGACGCGACCCCTGCGCTCATGACCCGGTGCGGATGGTCGACTCGACGACGTCGGCGGGCAGCTCCTTGGTGCAGAAGAACCAGTCGACGCACTCGACGCCCTCCTCGGCGCCCTCCATCCGCTCCTTGGCGGTGCCGCAGGAGCCGGCCGGCGGGACGATGACGCGGTCGCCGGGGCGCCAGTCGGCCGGGGTCGCGACGTCGAACGCGTCGGCGGTCTGCAGCGCCTTGACGACCCGGAGCAGCTCGTCGAAGTTCCGCCCGAGGCTCAGCGGGTAGTAGACGATCGTCCGCACGACACCGCGCGGGTCGATGACGAAGACGGCGCGCACGGCCTTGGTCGAGTCCTCGCCGGGCATGATCATCCCGTACTTCGTCGCGACCTCCATCGAGACGTCGTCGATGAGCGGGAAGGTCACCTCGACGTCCTTCATGTCGCGGAACTCGATGCGGTCCTTGATGGTCCGCAGCCAGGCGATGTGGCTGTAGAGGCCGTCGACGGACAGGCCGACGAGCGCCGTGTTGTACGCCGCGAAGTCGTCCTCCATCGAGGCGAAGGTCATGAACTCCGTCGTGCAGACGGGCGTGAAGTCCGCCGGGTGCGAGAAGAGGATGACCCACCGGCCGGCGTAGTCGCCGGGGAAGTGGATCTCGCCCTGCGTGGTCTGCGCGGTGAACACCGGGGCGGGGTCCCCGATCCGCGGCATGGAAGTGGTGGTGGGCGTGGCGGTGGACTCGACGATGGCGGTCACGGGTCGTGCTCCTCGTGCGGTGGTTGCTGACGCCTCGATGCTATACTCCATGGGGTATGAGGCAGGTCACACCGCGAACCCGTCACACACGCACCGGAGGGGCGCATCGCGGCGGGAGTCGCCGGAGTCGTCGAGCACCCCCACCCGGTGGTCGCGGACCCAGACGACCCGCGGCGTCCGGCCGCGCACCGACGCACACACCCAGGCGGCCGTCATCACCGCGACGTCGCTCACCTGGCCGATGCGGAACAGCGACGTCGTCTCGGTCACGGCCGCTCCCTCGCCGGCCCGCAGCACGACCCGCACGTCCGGGGCGACGGCGAGCGCGTTGATGGCGACGGCGACGTTGTCGAGGTCCTCGGAGCCCATCGCCGCGACCGCGCGAGCCCGCCCGACGCCCACCCGCGCGAGCACCGCCCGGGAGCCGGCGTCCCCGACGACGACCGGGATGCGCGCGGCCCGGGCGGCCGCGAGGTTCGGCGCGTCCTCCGTCCGCTCGACGACGACCACCGGCACGCGCAGCTCGCGCAGCAGCTCGGCCACCCGCAGCCCGACCTGGCCGAGGCCGGCGACGACGACGTGGTCGCGGGCCGGCACCCGCCGGGGGCCGACGAGCGCGGCCGAGCGCGACCCGACGATCCACTCGACCAGCCCGGCGACGAGCGCGCCGGTGAAGGCGATGCCGACGAGCATGAGCAGCCCGGAGACGACGAGGTACCAGCCCGGCGCCCCGTGCGCCTCGGCCGCCGCCGGGCCGACCGTGGCCACGAGGCGGGCCGACCCGTAGAACCCCTCGACGAGCCCCTCGTGGAGGACGCCGACCCCGAGCACCCACTCGAGCGCGATCGTCGCGAGCAACCCCCCGAGCCCGAGCACGAGGATGCCCTCGGAGCCGCCGTACCGCCGCGGCACCCAGCGCCCGAGCCGCGTGGCCCATCCCTCCGGCTCCGGACCACCGGGGCGCAGCTCGGCAC
>JACXUW010000097.1 GCA_014763705.1 Micrococcales bacterium
CTCCCCCACCGTGCTGCCTCCGTCCGCTGATCGGCGGCGCCCCCACGCTCGCGACCGCGAGGCTAACCGCCCCCCTCGTGCGTCGTCAGGCGAACGGCGCAGGTCATCCCCCGTCCGGTCAACGTGACGCAGCAGACACCGTTCGAGATTGTTCAACTACTACGCGTAGTAGTAGTTTCTGAGTTGCAAGACCACCCGACAGAAACCCGGGTCGACAGGATCGGCCCACCGGAAGGACGCGAAGACCATGCGTAAGGCATTCGACAAGCTCATCTCCTGGACCGGCCTCATCGTGGCGCTGGTCCTCCTCGTGGCCGGGGCGCTCCTCACCTGGGCCTCGTCGTTCGCCACCTCCAACGTGCACGACCAGCTCGCCGCGCAGCAGATCACGATGCCTGCGGCGGCCGCGCTCACCACGCCCGAGATGAAGGCCCAGCTCACCCAGTACGCCGGGCAGGAGCTGACCACCGGTGCGCAGGCCAAGGCCTACGCCGACTACTACATCCAGGCCCACATGGACGAGCAGGCCAACGGCAAGACGTACTCGCAGATCTCCGGTGAGTACATGGCCGCCCTCAAGGCCGACCCGACCGCGAAGGCCACCCAGGACCTCGGCCAGCTGCGTCAGACCCTCTTCATGGGCACGACGCTGCGGGGCATGCTCCTCAACGCCTACGCCTTCGCCACCCTCGGCACCATCGCGATGTACGCCGCCGTCGCCGCCTTCATCGGCTCCGCGGTGATGTTCGTCCTCGGCGCCCTCGGCCTGGTGCACGCCCGCCGGGTCAGCCTGGTCGAGGCTCCGGCGATCGAGAAGATCCCGGCGACCGCCTGACGCCGCTACACCCCCTCGCGCGACGTCAGCGCCCGAAGGCCCCGGTCCTCAGGACCGGGGCCTCTCGGTGTCGCATCAGCCGGCGTTACGGTGAGGTCGTGCGCGACCTGCCTCCCGAGCCTGATCTGGACGCACTCCTCTCCCGCCTCGAGGACCGGGGCCTGGGCGACATCCCGTTGCGTGCCAAGGCGGCCCTGCAGCCGTTCAGCCGAGGATCGATGACAGCGGCGACCAACCTGCTGGACAAGGCGACCGACGCCTTGGATCGCGGGGAGGACGAGCGGGCCGACCATCTCATCGCCAAGGCCGTCGCCCTCCCCTACGACGAGTACGAGGACGCCCCACCGGCCGAGTGGCAGGCCCATATGGCCATCTTCATGGCGGTGACGGATGCCTGCGAGGACGACGTCGACGCTGACGACGTCTGGCTCGACGCCGCTCTGCACGCCATGGCGGAGGCCCCACCCGGGGGCCGTGCGACCCTGCGCGACTGCCTCGTCACGATGATCCAGGACTACGACATGCCGCCCCGGATGGTGCGTCGCATCCGCAGCGGGGTGGCTGACCTGCCCCCGAGCCGGTCATGGCGCGAGCTCCACCTCGCGTCGGACGAGGAGCGCGTGCGCTGGATTCGCGAGACGCTCCTCGCTCTCATCGCGTTCGAGGATGCGTTGATCTGAGAGATCAGGCCGAGGGCGCGAGTTCCACTGTCTCCGTCGGGTCGATGGAGAACTCGCCGTACACGTCTCCCGTCAGGTCCTCGGACCAGGGCTCGTCGTCCATCGACCAGGCGAGCTCGGCCTCGGCCCAGCGGCGTTCGTCGTGATCGTCGTCGATGAGGGCGTCGAGCAGCGAACGCAGCCGTTCGTCGGTCATGGGTGGCGGGTCGTGCCGGGCCTGCTCGGCTCGCAGCCGCTCGAGATGTCGGTCGTAGCTGCCGGGCGTGAGGTCCCAGACGACGTAGCGACCGCGGTCGTCCGGGCTGTGGCGCACCTCGGCGACCAGCCGTCTCTGGTGGACGTACGTGTGATGTCGCTGGCACAGGAGGGCGGCGTTGTCGACGTCGGTGACGCCACCGTCGGCCCAGTGCACGACGTGGTGCGCCTTCGACCACGCCGCAGGGGCGGTGCATCCCGGGTAGGTACAGCCTCCGTCGCGCCGCCACAGCCGGCGACGCTGCGCCCGGGTGAAGAGCCGGACCACGCGGCCGAGGTCGACCTCCTCGCCCGCGGTGCCGAGCACGGACGGGATGAGGGCGGCCTCGCAGGCGATGCGGCGCAGCGCCTCGGGGGAGAGGACGGTGCCGGACGCGGTGGTGCCCATCACCTCGCCGCAGCCGGTGCGCGCCTCCAGGTCTGTGAGCGAGACGGTGACGTGCAGCGCCGCCGAGCTCGCCGCGGCGCCCTCGGACCCGCGGCCGTCGGCGTCGAGGGCCGACGAGCGTCGACACACCTCGGTGAGCGCCTCGACCCGACGCTGACCGGCCGGGCGCAAGTCGCGCTCACCGGTCTCCTCGTTCGGGGCCGGCGCGCTGAGCGGACCGATCGCCGCCTCGAGCGCCGCCGCCTGTTCCGGCGTCATCAGGAGCTGGTACTCGGTGAGGTCGCCGGACTCGACCGACGGCGCCGAGAGCCGGGCCGAGGACGCCAGCCGGTCGTGCAGGTCGTCGAGGACGCCGGCGCGTCCGTACTGCGCGAGGAGGCGCGGGCGCAGCCGCCGCATCATCGACGGACCCCACTGCGCCCCGAGGTCGAGCAGGGCCCGGGCCACGGTGGGCGCCGCTTCCTCGGTGAGGTGCGGCTCGAGGCGCTCGACCTCGCGAAGCACGGCGGTGGCCAGCGCCGGCGTCACGGAGCCGTCGACGACCCCGGCGGCGACCATCCCGCGTGGCGAGCCCGGGTCGAGGGCGACCGGACCGACCCCGCTCCTGCGCCCGTCGGCGAGGTGCGTCGCCATCACCGCCACGTGCGAGGCCCCACCCTGCCGCAGGGACGGCGCGTGGTCGAGGACCCAGGCGTGGACGTTCGCGCCGCTCTCGGCGACCTCACCGCGAGCGAGCGCCTCTGCCGTGACGGACACGCGCGCTGCGGCGGCCCGCGCCACCAGGACGTCGACCAGAGCCATGAGCTCGGCCAGCTCGGCACCGGGTGCCTGGTGGAGGACGTCCGCCAGTCCGGACAGGGCCTCGGACGCACCTTCCATCACGGAACGACGTTCCGCGAGAGGGGTGGTCGACTGGTCCATGCACTGACACTAGAGGCGACCACCGACAGCCCTCCGACCTGCGGAAACGCGCGCGCCCGACACCCCCGGGACCCCAGCTGACGACCACCCGGCTCCCCCGTTCGGTCCGCGATCCCGCCGAACCACGGACGCCGCGCCGACCGCCGTCTACGGTGTGCGGGTGCTGCCTGGGGGGAACCGAGACGACGCCGAAGCGTCCCACGACGAGCGCGAGTTCGCGCGCCTCGTCGCCGGGATGGGGGACCTCCCCGCCACGTCCCGGTCCGAGGTACGAGCCTTGCGTGCGCGAGGCCCCCAGCGGTCGCCGCGCGTCCGCAACCTCAGCGTCACGCTGGCCCTGCTCGCCGTCCTCGTCGGCGGGAAAGCCGTGTGGCCCACCGCATCCGGCTGGGTCGACTACCTCGTCAACGGCGACCCGCGCTTCCGCACCGGTGTCGGCGTCGCCGCCCCCGCCACGCCTCCCGAGAACGGCCGGATCCGCGCCGCCGTCGCGGTCCCCGACGACCCGGGCCCCGCGCACTACGGCTTCATGATGACGCAGCCGACCGGCGAGCCGGTGACCTTCGACCCGTGCCAGCCGATCCACTACGTCATCCACGACCCGGCCGGGCTCGGGGACGCCGGCCGCGACGTCGTCGCCGACGCCACGATCGCCATGTCGGAGGCCAGCGGCCTCGCGTTCGTCTTCGACGGCTACACCGACGAGAAGCCGAATCCCGGTCGCGCGATGAGCATCCCGCAGTACTCCGCGCGGTTCGCGCCGGTCCTCGTCTCGTGGAGCGACCCCACCGAGACCCCGCGGCTGGCCGGTGGCGTCGTCGGGCTCGGCGGCCCGCTCGCCTTCGGGCGCAAGGGCGGCAACCGGTCGTACGTGACCGGCGCGATCGAGCTCGACACCCCGGCGCTCGGGCCACGGCTCGACACCGCGAGCGGCCGGGCGATGGCCCGCGCGGTCGTCCTGCACGAGCTCGGCCACGTCATCGGCGCCCAGCACGCCGAGGACCGCGGCGAGCTGATGCACGCCTCCTCGGGTCAGCAGGAGCTCGGTGCCGGCGACCGCTACGTCTTCGCGAGGCTCGGCAACGGACCCTGCATGCGGTGAGTCCGGTCGGCTGGGCTCGCCCTCGGGCGCTCCCGTCTCAGTCGGAGCGGGGGAGTCCCGCACAGTCGAGCTCGAGCTGAAGTCGTGGCCTCCGGCGGTGCTCGTGCCGAACCGCGCGGATCACGTCGTCGACCTCCCTCGCGCGTTCGGTGCCGGCGGCGAGGCGCCGCATCCGCGCGAGGCGCCGGGCGGCACTGCGGTAGTGCTGAGCGTCCGGGGTCTCCAGGTCGGTGTCGACGAGCCGGGCGAGGACCGGGAGCACCGCGAGCGGGTCGATCCTCTCGTACGCCCCCGCGAGGCGTTCCCACGCGTCGGCATCGTCGAGGAGCAGCTGCTCGGCGAGGTCCCAGGCTCGCCGAACGTCCTCCAGGGTGAGCAGCACGAAGAGCACGGCGTCCCGTGGCGAGGCCGAGAGCCGTTCCATGACGGCACCCTCGAGCGCGGCCCACTCCTCGCCGGCGACCGCGCGCAGCCGCGCCGCCGTCGACGACGAGGGCCAGCGACGGAACACCTCGAGCCTCGCCGCCGGCAGGCGCTCGGGGGCGTGACGGGCCAGCAGCTCGCACCAGTACTCGGCCGCCCGGATGGCCTGGTGTCCACCCATCGGGTGCTCGACCGCCTGCTGCACGTACTCGAGCGCCCGAGTATGGTCGCCGATCTCCTCGAGGGCCTCGGCCGTCTCGTGGTACCAGGCGGGGACCCCGCCGTCGCGCAGGTGAGTGCGGATAACGGCCTCCGCATCCCGGTCGTGGACGGCGAGCCGCTGCGCGTTCCACGTCAGGGTGAACCACTCGCCTGCGTGCGACGACTGCCACCGGTCCCCGGGGCTTGGCTCGGCACCCAACCCGGCGCGGATCTCGTCCAGTCGGGCGCGGTACCTCCGCATCCCGAGCTCCCCGAGGGCCGACGCGTAGGCCACCGGGTCGAGGGTGAAGAAGTCGCACTCCTGCGCGAACTGGAAGCGGATCATCCACTCCACCAGCCGCTCCGACGACACCGAGGCCGTGGTCGCGACCACCGGGTGGAGGTCGACGAGGCGCCGGCAGGCGTCCCCGATGATGCCGGCCGAGTCGTCGGCCCGCATGACGATCCGCAGCGCCGACGCGATGGCCTTCTCGGTCACCGACAACACCTCGGCCGGATCGGCCGTCTCGGCGGCCCTCTCTAGAACATCGACGGCCTCGTGCATCTGCACGCCATGGGCGCTCGCGGCGCGGTAGCGGGACAGGTCACTCCGCGTGCGGATGAGGGGCAGGACACGGTCGCCGAGCTCGCTCACGGCACCATGGTCGCAGCGGTGACCGGGAAAGGAGCTGTCCCCATCCGCTGCCCCAGCCGGGCGGGGTGGTCGTGGCGTGGGTTTGCCGGGCGTCAGCCGGCGGGCACTGCGGGGGTCAGGTCGGTGCGGCCGAAGTCGTCACCCTTGAACAGGATCGGATCTCCCGTCGCCCGGGCCAGCGCGTAGGCGAAGCAGTCGCCGAAGTCCAGCCTCGCCGGATGCCCGCTCCCTCGGCCGTAGTCGCGGTAGGCCGCGCGCGCGATGGCGCCCTGCTCCGCAGTGACCGGCTCGACGACCAGCCCGAGGCGGGCGACCAGGTCATCCACCCTGCGGCTCGCGACGGGTGACCGTCGGCTGTCGATGACGATGTGCGTCTCCAGGAGCGTGGCCGCGGAGATGCGCGGGTGCGCATCGCCGACGAGAGCCGCCACGAAGGCATCGCGCTCCGGCTCGTCCGTGATGATGGCCACGAGAGCCGACGTGTCGACGATCACGCGGGCAGTCCGCGCTCGTCGTACAGGTCGAGGCTCCGGATGGCCTCGCGGTCCTCGTCCGTGAGCGACCGGTCGATGTCGGTGAGGATCGCGTCGATGCGCCCTCGCCGTGCCACGTCGTCGTCCGGGCTCGTCAGCGTCGCGAGGTACTGCTCGAGCGCCACTTCGATCACGCTCGTCTGCGACAGCCCCGTCCGCAGCGCGGCCTCACGCGCCAGGTCGTGGACCCGCGGCTTCTTGATGTTGAGGCTCATGGCGCCATTCTACCCTCCGACGGAGGACGTCTACCATCGCCGCGGATGGCGGGACAGCGGGCGTCGGAAGGGGCAGGGCGGCCCCGGTCCTGCGTCAGGCGACGCGGGTCTTCGGCGCGGTCTCGGCCGTCTTGCCCGGGTCGCGCTCGACGACGTCGCCGAGGACGTCGTCGATGCGCGCCATCAGCTCCGGCTCGAGCCTGACCCCGGCGGCCTTGACGTTCTCGCCGACCTGCTCGGGACGCGACGCCCCGACCAGCGCCGCCGCGACGTTGTCGTTCTGCAGCACCCACGCGACGGCGAGCTGCGCCATCGTCAGGCCGGCGTCGTCCGCGACCGGCTTGAGGTCCTGCACCCGCCCGAGGACGTCGTCGTTCATGAACCGCTTGATCATGTCGGCGCCGCCCTTCTCGTCGGCGGCGCGCGAACCCTCCGGCGGCTGCTGGCCGGGCACGTACTTGCCGGTGAGGACGCCCTGCGCGATGGGGCTCCACACGATCTGGCTGATGCCGAGCTCCTCGCAGGTGGGGACGACCTCGTCCTCGATGACCCGCCACAGCATCGAGTACTGCGGCTGACTCGAGATGAGCTGGATGTTCAGCTCCTTGGCGAGCCGGTGCCCCTCGCGGATCTGCTCGGCGGTCCACTCGCTGACGCCGATGTAGAGCGCCTTGCCCTGGCGCACGACGTCGGCGAAGGCCGTCATCGTCTCCTCGAGCGGGGTCTCGGTGTCGTAGCGGTGGGCCTGGTAGAGGTCGAGGTAGTCGGTCTGCAGGCGCTGCAGCGAGCCGTTGATCGACTCCATGATGTGCTTGCGGGACAGGCCCGTGTCGTTCTTCCCGCCCGGGCCGGTGGGCCAGTAGACCTTGGTGAAGATCTCGAGGCTCTCGCGCCGCTCGCTCTTGAGCGCCTCTCCGAGAACCGTTTCCGCCTTGGTGTTGGCGTAGACGTCGGCGGTGTCGAAGGTGCTGATGCCGGCGTCGAGCGCGGCACGCACGCACTGGGTCGCGACGTCGTTCTCGACCTGCGAGCCGTGGGTCAGCCAGTTGCCGTAGGTGATCTCGGAGATCTTGAGTCCACTGTTGCCGAGGTAGCGGTAGTCCATCCCTCCACCGTAGGCGCGTGGCCGGCCGCCGGACCCGGCAGGGTCGGGTGGGCCGAGCGGCTGTCTCCACCCGGGGGTGGAGACGGCCCCAGGGGCCTCAGTCCCGCGGCGCCATCCCGGTCCGGTAGGCGTAGGCGACGAGCGCGGCGCGGTCGCGGCAGCCGGTCTTGGCCAGCAGGTGGTTGACGTGCGTCTTGACCGTCGCCTCCGAGACGAACAGCCGCTCGGCCACCTCGGTGTTGGACAGCCCGCGGGCGATCTCGGTGAGCACCTCGCGCTCGCGGGCGGTCAGTGACGGGTCGACGGCCGAGGCGTTCGACGCCACCCCCGACGCCGTCCCCGCCGGGCGCCCGGACGCGAGCGCCTCGAGCAGCCGGCGCTGCACGGACGGGTCGAGCTGTGCGTCACCGGCCGCGACGGACAGCACGGCAGCCCGGATGTCCTCGGCGCCGGCGTCCTTCGTGAGGTAGCCGCGCGCCCCGGCCTGCAGCGCCCCGAAGACCCACTCGTCGTCGGCGTACGTCGTGAGGACGACGACCCGCGCGCGGGCCCCGGCCGCGGTCAGCCGGCGGGTCGCCTCGACGCCGTCGACGGTCGGCATCCCGAGGTCCATGAGGACGACGTCGGGGTCGGTGGCCTCGACCTGGCGCACGGCGTCGGCGCCGTCGACCGCGCTGCCGACGACCTCGATGCCGTCGAGCAGCCCGAGCATCATCGTCAGCCCGTCACGGACGACCTTCTGGTCGTCGGCGACGAGCACGCGCACCGGTGCGCCCGGCTGGTCCATCAGGGGGTCCCTTCGTCGGTGTACGGCATGGTCAGGTGCACGCGCCAGCCGGTGTCCGCGGGGCCGGCCTCCAGCCGCCCGCCGGCAAGGGCGGCCCGCTCGGCCAGACCGGTCAGCCCGAACCCGCCGGACGGCAGCCCCGTGGCCCGGCCGCCGGCGTCGACGACCTCCACCTCCACGGCACGCTCGCCCCACCGCAGGGTGACGGTCGTGCCGGCACCCTGGGCGTGCTTGGCGACGTTGGCGAGCGACTCCTGCACCGCCCGGTAGACCGGCAGCCCACGTTCCGGGGCCAGCGGAACGGGTTCGCCCACAACGGTGTAGGTGACGGGGGCGCCGGTGGCGAGGCGAGCCTGCTCGACCAGCTCCCGCACCTGCTCCGGCCCCGGCAGCGCGTCGCCGCGCAGCGTCGCCACGGCGCGCTTGGCTCCGGACATCCCGCTTCGCGCGAGACCCTGGGCGTTGCCGATCTGCTCGACGAGCCGGGCGTCGGCCCCGGTGTGGGCCGCGAGCAGCCGGGCCCCCTCGAGCTGGACGGCGAGCCCGGAGAGGGTGTGGGCGAGGACGTCGTGCAACTCGCGGGCGATGCGCCCGCGCTCGGCGAGGACGGCGGCCTCCTCGCGGGCGACCCGGGTCTCCTCCTGCAGACGCAGCAGCTCGCGGGCTCGCTCGTGGGCGTCCCGGTTGGCTCCGGCGAACGCCGCGGCGGCGAGGAGGAACGCGCCCCCGATCGCGACGTTGAGCCCGGCGGACGTCGGGGTCGCCGAGGTGCTCGCCTCGGCCCAGGTCCCGGGCCCGATGACGACGGCGCCGGCGAGGAGGGCCGGGCGGCGGGGCAGGCGCATCCCGAGTCCGGCCGCGGCCATGAACGGGAGGATGTAGGCCGGGCCGCCCGGGTCGACGCGGTCCACGGCCGCCCCGAGCAGCCCGGCACCGACGAGCAGCGCGAGAAGGAGCCGCTCGTCGGTGAGCCGGGTGCTCAGCGACCCGAGCCACAGCACGAGGGCCAGGCCGGTCATCAGCGCGACGGCGACGCCCCGGCCCCCGGGTGGCACGCCGCCGACGACGGTGGCGACGGCGACGAACGCGGCGGCCACCCATCCGGCGAGGACCATCACCCGGCGCAGGTCGCCCGGCCGGACGTCGGCGGCCGGCCGGACGTCGGCGACGGGCTCGGGTGGCGGCACGGCGCTCCTCGGACGGGCTCGACGGGACGGCGACGGCTCAACGGTAGAGCGTGACCGGGCCGGACGTGCTCGCCACCGGCCGCTCCTCGGAGAGGCGCAGCGCGCGCAGCCCGGTGACGGCCAGGCGCGCCACGACCATGGCCAGCGCCATGAGGACGAACGCCGCGGTCCAGGCATCCGCACCGGTGATGAGGTGGTCGCGCGAGAACTCGCCGATCGCGCGGGGGAACCAGTGGTCGGCGCCGTAGGCGAAGAGCACGCGCCCACCGATGACGACGAGCCACAGTGCGGCGAATGCGGCACCTGCCGTGGCGAGGACGCGGTCGCCCTCGCGTCGGACGCGGACGGTGAACGCGGCGAGCGCGCCGAGGACGAGGCCGACGGCGAGTCCGGCGAGCTCGAGCCGGCCGTCGTTGCCGAGGGTGGGGGCGTCCTTGAGGTAGGCCCAGCCGGCGACCGCGACGACGAACAGCGGCAGGGTGATCCGCCGGCGGGTCAGGGCGCGGGTGCCGAGGTTGCTCGAGAGGATCCAGGCGAGGAGGAGGAGGTTGAGGAGGTACTGGCCGGTGGACAT
>JACXUW010000555.1 GCA_014763705.1 Micrococcales bacterium
GCGATGTTCGGCAAGCTGCTCGCCGACTCCGGGGGAGCGGACGAGATCGTCGACACCCTCATCGGCCGCTCCTCCGAGCGCACGCTGCCCTGGGCGATGGCCGCCGTCGGCGCCATCATCGGCCTGCCGATGTTCTTCGAGATCGGCCTCGTCCTCCTCATGCCGGTCATCTACCTCGTGGCCCGCCGGGCCCAGGTCTCCGTCGTCCGCGTCGGCATCCCGGCCCTCGCCGGCCTCTCCGCGATGCACGGCCTCGTGCCGCCGCACCCCGGCCCGCTCGTGGCCATCGACGCCCTCAAGGCCAACCTCGGCCTCACCCTGATGTTCGGGGTCATCGTCGCGGTGCCGACGATCGCCGTCTCCGGCCCGCTCTTCGCGAAGCTGGCCGGCCGCTGGGTCGACGTCCCGCCGCCCGCTATGTTCGGCGCCGGTGCGGACGACGAGCGCGAGACGCGTTCCCGCCGACCGTCCTTCGGGACCACGCTGTTCGCCGTCCTCACCCCCGTCGTCCTCATGATGGGCAAGGCGCTCGCGGACATCTTCACGAGCGAGGGCACGACCGCCCGCTCGGTCCTCGACTTCCTCGGCACCCCGCTCGTCGCGTTGCTCATCGCGGTGTTCGTCGGCATGGCCACCCTCGGCCGCGGCGCCGGCATGGGGATGAGGGACATCGGCACGAGCCTCGAGAGCTCGCTGCCGCCGATCGCCGGCATCATCCTCATCGTCGCGGCCGGCGGTGGGTTCAAGCAGACCCTCGTCGACACCGGCATCGGCGAGCTCGTCGCCGACTGGGTGCGCAGCAGCGGCATCTCGGTGCTGCTCCTCGCGTGGGTCGTCGCGGTCCTCATCCGGCTCGCGACCGGGTCGGCCACCGTCGCCACGGTCACCGCGTCCGGCATCCTCGCCCCGCTGGCCACCGGTCTGCCGGCCGCGCAGGTCTCGCTGCTCGTCCTCGCCATCGGCGCCGGGTCGGTGTTCTTCAGCCACGTCAACGACGCCGGCTTCTGGCTGGTCAAGGAGTACTTCGGCCTCTCGGTCGGGCAGACCTTCAAGTCGTGGTCGGCGATGGAGACCCTCCTGTCGGTCACCGGGCTCGTCGTCGTCCTGCTCCTCGGCCTCGTCGTCTAGCGACACCGCCACCGCGCCACGACGCCCCGCCCGGTCCGCGCACCGGGCGGGGCGTCGCGCGCGGCTACGATGCCCGCGTGTCGGCCCAGCCCGTGACGACGGACCCCGAGGCCGACGCCGCCGCGCCCGCGGCCCCGGCCGACCGCGCCAACGCCCTGGCCCTGGTGCCGCTCGGCCTGGCGGCCCTCGCCGTCCTGGCGGTCACCGGATGGATCGCCCGGCGCGCGTTCGACCGCACCGACGAGGGCTTCTACGTGCTCTCGGCGGCCCACCCCCGCGACGTGACGGCCGACGTCCTCGAGTTCGGCTACGCCTACCACCCGCTCCTGCTCCTGGCCCGTGGCGACCTCGTCGCTTACCGGTGGCTCGGGATCGCCACCACCGTCGCGGTCTGCGGATGGCTGGCCTGGGTGGTGCTCGGCACACCGGCCCTCCTCGGCGGGCGAGGGCCGTGGCGGCCGGCCCTGCGCGCGGGGACGGCGGTGGGCCTGGGCGTCACCGGCCTTCTCAGCCTCGTGTCGCTCCCGTCGTCGCCGAGCTACAACACCCTTGCGCTGCAGGGCATCTGCCTCACCTCGGGCGGTCTCGTCGTCGCCGCCACCCGAGTCGGGCGCCAGGCCCCGGCCGGCTGGTTCGTCGTCGGTGTCGGCGGCTGGCTCGCCTTCCTCGGCAAACCCACCTCCGCGGCGGTGCTCGCCGGGGTCGTCGTCCTCGCGTGGCTGGTCGTCCCCGGCCGGTGGCGGCTCGGGGT
>JACXUW010000556.1 GCA_014763705.1 Micrococcales bacterium
TCGCCTCCCTCCGCGACCCGGGAACGGCCACCCCGAGCGGGCGGGTCACCGGGGTCGACACCGTGGCCGCGGCGAGCGCGGGCGTCGCCGACCGCGCACTCCCACGGCTCGTCACGTGGACCTTCCTCGTCGGCGCCGTGCTCGCCGGCGTGCTCACCCTCCTGGCCGTCGTGCTGCTCCTCGTCGCGACCCGCCCGGACCGCGCCGCGCTCGTCGTCCGGCTGCGGACGATGGGCCTGCCGCACGGCGCGGAGCGCTCGCTCGCCTGGACCGAGGTGATGCCGGTCGTCGCTGTCGCCGCGCTGGCCGGCGGACTCGTCGGGGCGGTGGCCCCGACCCTCGTGGCGGCCGCCGTCGACCTCGGCCCGTTCACCGGCGGGGCGCCGTTCCCGCCCCTGCCCGTCCACCCGGTCGCCGCGGTCGGCGCCGGGCTGCTCGTCACCGTCCTCGGGGCCCTGGCCCTCGTCCTCGACGCCGCGGCCGCCCGCCGCGGCCGGCTCGCCGACCACCTGCGCAAGGGAGACACGGCATGACCACCACGCCCACCACCCGGAGGCGGCGCGACGTCGCGGTGCCCGACGGCCCGGACATCCACTGCGACAACCTCGTGCGCATCTACCGGGCCGAGGGCATCGAGGTCGTCGCCCTGCAGGGCCTCGACCTGGAGGTGCGCAGCGGTGAGCTCGTCGCCCTCGTCGGCGCGTCCGGCTCGGGCAAGTCGACCCTGCTCGGCATCCTCTCCGGGCTCGACCGGCCGAGCGCCGGCCTCGCCCGGGTCGCCGGCCACGACCTCGGCACGATGCAGCGCGCCGAGCGGCTCGAGTACCGTCGCCGTACCGTCGGCTTCCTCTTCCAGCAGGCCTCGGCCAACCTGCTCCCGTACCTCACCGCCGCCGAGAACGTGGAGCTGCCGATGATGCTCGCGGGCGTGCGCTCGCGGCAGCGCTCGGCCCGGGCGCACGAGACGCTCGAGGTGCTCGGCATCGCCGACTGCGCCGACCGTCGTCCGGGGCAGCTGTCCGGCGGGCAGCAGCAGCGGGTGGCGCTCGGCGTCGCCGTCGCCAACCGGCCGCGCGTGCTGCTCGCCGACGAGCCGACCGGCGAGCTCGACACCCGCAGCAGCGACGAGGTCTTCGCCGCGATCCGGCGGGCCAACACCGAGTTCGGGACGACGACCCTCGTCGTCACCCACGACGCGCACGTCAGCGAACAGGTGGCCCGAACCGTCGGCATCCGCGACGGCCGCACCTCCACCGAGGTGCTCCGCCGCGACGCGGTCGGTGCGGACGGCGAGGTCGGCCGGGTCGCCGAGGAGTTCGCGGTCCTCGACCGCGCCGGCCGGCTCCAGCTGCCGAAGGCCTTCACGACCGCCCTCGACCTGCGCGACCGGGTGCGGCTCGGCCTCGAGCCCGACCACATCACCGTCCGGTCGACGCGCGAGGACCGGGAGGAGGCGCCGTGAGCGGGGAGCTGCTCCGGGTGCGTGGGGTGGAGCGCACCTACGGGTCCGGCGAGACGGCGGTCCGGGCGCTGCGCGGGGTCTCCCTCGAGGTCGCGCCGGGAGAGCTCGTCGCGGTGCGCGGGCGCTCCGGCTCGGGCAAGACGAGCCTGCTCAACGTCATCGGGGGGCTCGACCGGCCGGACGCCGGGACGGTCCACCTCGGCGACCGTGAGGTGACGACGATGACCGACGCCGACCTCCTCGCGCACCTCACGGACCACGCATTCCTCGACCGACTCGCCCGGTTCGACATAACCGGCAAGTGTACTGTACACACCCGGTGCAAACCGCGGTGAGCGGGCCAGCAGCACCTCGTCCTCGCGGGTGACCAACACGATCATGCTCGGGGACAGGCGCGGATAATGCTGCAC
>JACXUW010000098.1 GCA_014763705.1 Micrococcales bacterium
GGCTCCGGGTCAGTCGGCGAGGAAGGAGAGCAGGTCGGCGCGGGTCAGCACCCCGACCGGCTTGCCGTCCTCGACGACGAGCACGGCGTCGGAGCCCTCGAGCTCGTGGCGCGCGGTGGCGACCGGCTCACCCGCTCCCACGAGCGGCAGACCCGGACCCATGTGGCGCTCGACGGGGTCGGCGAGGTGCGCCGCGCCGGTGAACAGCGCCTCGAGCAGCTCGCGCTCGGAGACCGACCCGGCGACCTCGCCGGAGACGACCGGCGGCTCGGCCTTGACGACCGGCATCTGCGAGACGCCGTACTCGCGGAGGATCTCGATGGCGTCGCGGAGGGTCTCGTTGGGGTGGGTGTGGACGAGCGCGGGGAGGTCGCCGGCCTTGGCGTGCAGCACGTCGCCGACGGTGCGCTCGTTCTCGGCCTTCATGAACCCGTACGACGCCATCCACTCGTCGTTGAAGATCTTCGAGAGGTACCCGCGACCGGAGTCCGGGAGGAGGACGACGACCACCGCGTCGTCCGGCAGCTCACGGGCCACTCGCAGGGCGGCGACGACGGCCATGCCGCAGGACCCACCGACGAGCAGGCCCTCCTCGCGGGCGAGCCGGCGGGTCATCTCGAAGGAGTCGGCGTCGGACACTGCCTCGACGCGGTCGACCTGGTCGGGGTCGTACGCGCCCGGCCAGAAGTCCTCGCCGACACCCTCGACGAGGTAGGGCCGGCCGGTCCCGCCGCTGTACACGGAGCCCTCGGGGTCGGCGGCGACGACCTGCACGCGGCCGCCCTCGCGGTCGGCCGAGACCTCCCGCAGGTAGCGCCCGGCGCCGCTGATCGTGCCGCCGGTGCCGGCGCCCGTCACGAAGTGCGTGACCCGGCCGTCGGTGTCGCGCCAGATCTCCGGACCGGTCGACTCGTAGTGCGAGAGAGGACCGTTGGGGTTGGAGTACTGGTCGGGTTTCCACGCCTTCGGGGTGTCGCGGACCAGCCGGTCGGAGACCGAGTAGTAGGAGTCGGGGTGGTCGGGGGCGACGGCGGTCGGGCAGACCACGACCTCGGCGCCGTACGCGCGCAGCACGTTGCGCTTGTCCTCGGAGACCTTGTCCGGGCACACGAAGATGCACGAGTAGCCCTTGCGCTGGGCCACCAGGGCCAGCCCGACGCCCGTGTTGCCCGACGTCGGCTCGACGATGACCCCGCCCGGCTGCAGCTCGCCGGACGCCTCCGCGGCCTCCACCATCTTCAGCGCGATGCGGTCCTTGACCGACCCGCCGGGGTTCATGTACTCCACCTTGGCCAGGACGGTGGCCCCGATGCCCTCGGTGACGGAGGTCAGCTTGACGAGGGGGGTGTCCCCGACGAGGTCGGCGATGTGCTCGGCGTACTTCACGCGCGCCATCCTGTCACGGGCCCGGACCCCGGCTCGACCGCGCCGGGCGCGGCGGCGACGGACGGGTCAGCCGCGCAGGCGGGCGGTGAACCGGGCGGCGTCGACGACGACGCGCTCCACCGTGCCCTCGCCGAGGAGGGCGCCGGCCGGCCCCGTGGCGGCCACCGCGAAGGTGAGCCGCCGGCCGTCCACCGAGGTCAGCCGGGCTGTCACCGTCACCGCGTCGCCGATGCCGCTCGGGGCGGTGTGGGTGAGGCCGACGCGTGTCCCGACGCTCGTCGCGCCCGGGTCGAGGGCGCCCTCGAGAGCGGCGACGGTGGCCGCCTCCGCCCAGGCGAGGAGGCGCGGGGTGCCGAGGACGAGCAGGTCGCCGGACCCCAGCTCGGCGGCGGTGTCGGCCGCGGTCACCGTGCGGGACACCTCGGCCGTTCGTCCCGGGAGCAGGTCCATCCGGCCAGCGTAGGTGCCACCCTGCGTCGATCCCGTCCCGCGTCGTCGGTGGACGGCGTTACCGTGGACGTCCGACCCGGGAGGAGGGCACCCGATGGGACGCGCACGCAGGGCTCGCCGCATCGCCGCGACCGCCGCGTACGGCGGTGGCGGCATCGCGGCTGCCGGCGCTGCCCTCGGAGCCCTCGGCTACGGCGTCATCAAGGCCGAGGCGGCCCTGGCCCGGCGGGTCATCGGCACGCCCTTCGACGACTCCCCCGACGACAACGGCACCTACGGCGCCGGCCGCGGCACGCCGTGGGAGGTCGTCGTGCTCGGCGACTCCTCGGCCGCCGGGATGGGCTGCGACCACCCACACGAGACGGTCGGGGCGATCATCGCCAACGGGGTCGCCGCACTCACCGGCCGTTCCGTGCACCTCACCAACCGCGCCGTCGTCGGAGCCGAGTCCAGCGACCTCGAGCGTCAGCTGGCCAACGCCCTCGAGGACGTCATGCGCCCCGACGTCGTCCTCGTCATGGTCGGCGCCAACGACGTGACACATCGCATCGAGCGCACCGCCTCGGTCCGCCACCTCGAGCAGACCGTCCGACGCATCAGGGCGCTCGGCAGCGAGGTCGTCGTCGGCACCTGCCCGGACCTCGGCACCATCGAACCCATCCGGCAGCCGCTGCGCTCGCTCATGAAGCGCTGGTCCCGCGACCTCGCGGCCGCCCAGACCGTCGCGGTCGTCGAGGCCGGCGGTCGCACCGTCTCGCTCGGCGACCTGCTCGGCCCCGAGTTCGCGGCGTCGCCGCAGGTGATGTTCAGCCGCGACCAGTTCCACCCGTCGGCCGCCGGGTACGCGCGCGCCGCTGCGGCGCTGCTGCCCAGCGTCTGCGCGGCGCTGCGGGTCTGGGGCGAGGACACCGGCGACCGCGCACCCGAGCCCCGCCGCGGGGAGGGCGTCGGTCCGGTCGCCGTCGCGGCCGGGCAGGCCGTGCGCGAGGCCGGCACCGAGGTCGCGCCCATCGAGATCGCCGGGCAGGCCCGCGGCCCGCGCGGCCGGTGGGCGGTCCGGCTGCGCCGCCGCCCGGACGACGTGCCCCCGGCCGGCGTCCCTGCCGTCGAGGCCGACGGCACCGAACAGGCGGCCCCCACCGCCGGCTGACACCGGGCGAGGGGCGGCCCCGGGACCGGGCTCAGCCCTCGGGGAGGATGGCGTCGAGCTCGACCTCGACCAGCCAGCGCTCGTCGAGCAGGCCCGCGACGCGCACCATCGTGCTCGCCGGCCGGATCTCGCCGAAGATCTCGCCGTGCACCGCCGAGACCGCGTCGACGACGTCGAGGTCGGTGATGTAGTGCCGGGTCCGGATGACGTGCTCGGGCTCGCCGCCGAGCTCGGCGAGCGCCCCGAGCGCGATCTCCCAGCAGCGCCGGGTCTGCTGTCCGGGGTCGAGGCTCACCTGTCCCCCCGTCCCGATCGGTGCCGTCCCCGAGACGGCGACGTGCTGACCGACGCGGACCGCCCGGGCGAACCCGACCCGTCCCTCGTACGGCGATCCTGACGATGCCTGGCTGCGACTGGTGCCCATGGGCTCATCATGTCCCTCCGGCCGGCCGCGCACGAGCCCTGCGGGACGCCGGCGACGAGACGGACCCCACAGGTGTCCCCAGGTTCCGTCCGGGCCGCCCAGCGCCTACGCTGGACGGACGTTCGGTAAGCGCTCGCTTACCGCGAGGCCGGTGCCGCGACGGCGCTGCCGAACGTGACCACCGCTGACCACCGCCAGGAGGACCCCGTGACCGAGGCCGTCATCGTCGCCACCGCCCGCACCCCCATCGGCCGCGCCTTCAAGGGCTCGCTGCGCGAGGTGCGACCGGACGACCTGTCGGTGCAGGTCGTGCGCGGCCTGCTCGACCAGCTGCCCGGGCTCGACCCGACCACCCTCGACGACCTGTACTGGGGCTGCGCGGACCCGAGCGGCAAGGCCGGCAACAACATGGCGCGGGTCATCTCCGTGCTCGCCGGCCTCGACGGCCTGCCCGGCGCGACGGTCAACCGGTTCTGTGCGAGCTCGACCCAGACGATGCGGATGGCCTTCCACGCGATCAAGGCCGGCGAGGGCGACGCCTTCGTCGTCGGCGGCGTCGAGTCGGTCTCGACCAACCCCGCCTTCCGTGGCGCCGGGGAGTCCGACCCGGAGAACCTCAACCCGGTCTTCGCGGCGGCGATGGAGCGCTCGGCCGCGATGGCGGCCGAGAACACCACCTGGTCCGATCCGCGCGCGGACGGTGGCCTGCCCGACGTCTACCTCGCGATGGGGCAGACCGCCGAGAACGTCGCGACGCTGCGCGGCGTCTCCCGCGAGCGCCAGGACGAGTGGGGGGTCACCAGCCAGAACCGAGCCGAGAAGGCCATCGCCGACGGCTTCTTCGAGCGCGAGATCCTCCCCGTCACGCTCGCAGACGGCACCGTCGTCTCCCGCGACGACGGCCCCCGCCCCGGCGTGACGCTCGAGGCGGTGCAGGCGTTGCAGCCGGTCTTCCGCGAGGGCGGCACCGTGACCGCCGGGAACTGCTGCCCGCTCAACGACGGCGCCTCCGGCGTGGTGGTCATGAGCGACACCCGGGCCCGCGAGCTCGGGCTGACGCCGCTCGCCCGCATCGTCTCCACCGGCGTCTCCGCCCTCTCCCCCGAGATCATGGGGCTCGGGCCGGTCGAGGCCTCCCGCCAGGCGCTCGCGCGGGCCGGCATGACCATCGACGACATCGACCTCTACGAGATCAACGAGGCGTTCGCGGCGCAGGTGCTGCCGAGCGCCGACGACCTCGGGATGGACCTCGAGAAGCTCAACGTGCACGGCGGCGCCATCGCCCTCGGCCACCCGTTCGGCTCGACGGGGACGCGCATCATGACGACGCTGCTCAACGGCCTCGAGGCGCGGGACGGCACGTTCGGCCTCGAGACGATGTGCGTCGGCGGCGGCCAGGGCATGGCCATCGTCGTCGAGCGCCTCTCCTGACGCCGTCCCACCCGACTTCTTGCGGATCACCCACCTCCAGGGGCGCCCCCGGGGCCTCACGAGGTGGGCGATTCGCAAGAAGTCGGGTCGGTCAGGGGAGGGTGCGGCGGAGGGTGGCGAGCGCCTCGGTGAGGTCGTCGGCGCGGCCGGCGGCGCAGGCGTCCCACGCGACGACGGCCAGCTGGTCGGGCAGCACTGCCGGCCCGAGGTCGGGGACGGGCGTGCCCGGCGCCGTGCGCGCGGCCAGGTCCTCGACGAGGGCCCGGACGGCCGGTGCCGCCTCCTCCGCACGGGCGAGCGGCAGCTGCGACCATCGACGCCGCAGGCGCTCGAGCTCGGCGCGCGCGGTGGCCGGCAGCAGGTCCGGGGACGGCGACGCCGGGGCGGCGTGGGCCACCCCGGCGTCGTCGTCGCTGGTCCCGGTCAGTTGCGCATCCGACCGAGCAGGCGGAGGAACTCGAGGTAGAGCCACACCAGGGTGACGACGAGCCCGTGCGCCAGCAGCCACGAGTACTTCTGCGGGGCACCGGTGCGGATGGCGTAGTCGATCTGGTCGAAGTCGAGCGCCAGCATCGTCGCGGCGAGGCCGACCGCGAACAGGGAGATGCCGATGCCCAGCGCACCGCTGCCGCCGATGCCGAAGGCGCTGTTCGTGAAGATCGCGTAACCGAAGTTCACGAGGGCGAAGATCACGTAGCCGAACACCATCATCGTCACGATGCGCCGGAACTTCGCGGTGACCTTGATGAGGCCGGTCTTGTAGGCGACGAACATGCCCGCGAACGTCGCGAGGGTGGCCAGGACGGCCTGCGCGACGATGCCCTGGAAGGCGGGCGTCCCCTGCGGGTCGAAGGCGCCGGAGTAGGTCTGGCTGATCGCCCCGACGAAGAGGCCCTCGAACACCGCGTAGGTGAGGATGAGCGGCACGCTGAGGGTCTTCTTGACGGCGATCGCGATGCCGAGACCGAGGATGCCCACGATGCCTGCGCCCCACGCCACGAGACCGAGGACCTGGCTCGTCGCCGAGAGGTACCAGCCGACGGCGCCGGTGACCAGAACGATGGCGAACAGCCCGAGCGTCTTCATGACGACGTCGTCCATGGTCACCGGGCGCTCGGTGCCGGGGCGGACGGCCGAGGGGGCGCTGTACATGTCCTGGAGCTGCTGTGCGCTCAGCTCGGTGGGGACGGCCGACGAGCTCTGCGGGCCGGTGCGGAAGCCGGCGTAGCCGCTGCGGGCGTCCTTCTCGAGTCGGTTGAAGGCCGGGTTGTTGGCCATCGATCCTCCGTGCGGGTCGTGGCGGCGGGGGTCGCCGTCGTGCGTACAGCGTAGACGTTTCAGGACGTTCCTGAGTTCCCGCTGAGAGCCGCCCCGCCCCTTCCGTTGTACCGCGAACGTGTGTGAAGACCGTCGGCATGTCGACGGTCTTCACACACGTTCGCGATGGGGTCGGGAGGCGCTGGCGCGCCCCCGACGGGGCACCGCCGCTCTCACTCCGTTCGAGCGTCTCCCTGACCCCCGTCGGGAGGCGCTGGCGCGCCCCCGACGGGACACCGCCGCTCTCACTCCGTTCGAGCGTCTCCCTGACCCCCGTCGGGAGGCGCTGGCGCGCCCCCGACGGGAGTCGAACCCGCACCTGTGGCGCTTTTAAGGCGCCTGCCTCTGCCGGTTGGGCCACGGGGGCGCGCCCACGGTAGCGCGCCCGTGGCCGGAGGACCTCAGCCGCCGGACACCGTCGGCGTCGGCGTCGCGGGCGGGCTCGGCACCGCGCCGGAGGGTGTGGCCGTCGAGCTGGACGACACCGCCGGCGTCGGGCTCGCCGCGTCCGACGCGGTCGGCGACGGCGACGGGAGCACCGGCACCGGTGCGAGGGTCAGCGGCGGCGCCCAACCGTCGGTGGCGCCCCACGGGTCCGCCCCGCCCACCACGAGAGGGAACGCGTTCGTCGCGACGTCCGGGTAGCCGTCCGGCCGCATCGGCACGTCGTCGCCGGCCGTCACCGACGACGGGTCGACGTACACGGGGTTGCCGTTCTGGTCGAAGAGCCGGGCGCCGTCGACCCGGTTGCCCCGGCCGTCGTAGACGTAGAGGTTCGAGACGGTCGAGCCGTCGAGGCTGACGCCCGGCGGCACCCAGGCGTCCGCACCGCCGGACTGCGGCGGGTCGAGCGTCGAGGCCGCGGCCGGCAGGAGGAGCACCACGCCCAGGAGGTTCGCCGCGAGGACGACCGTCGCCACCCCGCGCGGCACGACGACGACCGCGGTGCGCCGGCCCAGCCAGAACGACACCGCGGCACACAGCACCGGAACGAGGAGGAAGTGGCCCGTGCCGAGGACGGCGGCCAGCCCCCACCCGAGGGCCCAGCCCCGGGCCACCCACCACACCGGGCGGAGGTCGCGCAGCCAGGGCCACCGCTCCACGGCGGCGGTCCCGACCTCGGTCCCGGAGGCGACGAGCGTGGCGACCCACCCGGGCGACGACGCCCCCTCCACCGTCGCCGCCCGGGGCGGCAACCCTGCGGCAGAGCGCAGCTCGGCCGCGTACTCCTCGGGCTCGCCGAGCAGCTCGCCGAGCAGCACGTCCCCCTCGGCCGCCCGCTCGGTGAGATCGGCCTCCATCCCGAGGGTCAGCTCGTCGACGTCCTCCGGCGGCAGGTCGGCCAGCCACGCGCGCACCGCCCCGATGTACGCGCGGACGTCCTCGGTGCGCGCCTCGACCGTCACCGCGTTCACGACGCCACCCCCGCCCCGGCGACGAGGCCGTCCATCGTCGCGGCGAACCCGCTCCACGTCTTCGCCTGCGTCTCCAGCATGTGCCGTCCCTCCGCGTTGATGCCGTAGTACTTCCGGTGCGGCCCCTCCTCCGAGGGCACCACGTACGAGGTGAGCGCCCCGGCCGCGTAGAGCCGCCGCAGCGTGCCGTACACCGACGCGTCACCGACCTCCTCGAGCCCGGCGTCGCGCAGCCGGCGCACGACGTCGTAGCCGTAGCCGTCCTCCCGCGCGACGACCGCGAGCACCGCGAGGTCGAGGACCCCCTTGACGAGCTGGGTGCCGTCCACGAGCCACCTCCTGAACCATTCGTGTGGATCGCACAGTACTACGCACCCCGCGGTACCGCGCAGACGACGGGACCGGCGTGTCGTCCCCTACCGTGGCCGGATGCACCGCAGCCGCATCGGAGTCCTGCTCATCGACCACCCGGCCGGGTCCTACGACGCCGCGGCCGCGTTCTGGGCCGGCGTCACCGGCACGCGCCGGTCGGCCGACACCACCATCTCCGACGACGACCCCTACGAGCCGCTCAGGCCGTTGCCCGGCACGGTCAAGCTCGAGCTGCAGCGCACCGGCGCAGGCACACCTCCCCGCGTGCACCTCGACATCGAGACCGACGACGTGCCGGCCGAGGTGGCGCGGGTCGAGGCGCTGGGGGCGCGGGTCGCCACCCGGCACGAGGGGTGGGCGGTGATGGAGGACCCGGGCGGGATGCTCTTCTGCGTGGTCCCGGTGCAGACCGGCGCCGACTTCGCGGCCCACGCCACGACCTGGCCCTGACGGCTCAGGCCCTCTCGGCCACCGCGACGCGACCGTTGCCGAGGGAGCCGTCGCGCCGGCCGGGCAGGTCCATCCCCTCGGCCAGCTCGAGGAGGGAGTGGTCGGACGAGATCGAGAACCCGCAGGGTCGCAGGACCAGGCCCAGCTCGTCGGGCGTCAGGAGGGTGTGCCACGGCTCGCGGGCCAGCGGGTCCGGCCGCCGCGCCACCCGGAGGGCGAGGCGCATCGCCGCGCGCAGCGTCGTGGCGACGACCGAGCGCTGCTGGTACTGGACGACGAGCCGGCTGCCCGGCGCCGACAGCACCGCCAGCTGCACCAGGGTCGAGGCCACCGCGTCGCGGGTGAGGTAGGGGACGACGCCTTCCCACACCCATGTCGTGGGAGCCGACTCGTCGAGCCCCGCGGCGGTCAAGGCGGTGGCGAGCGGGTCGTTCGCGAGGTCGACGGCGACCGGGACGACCCGGCCCGCCACGGGCTCGAGACCGGCCACGCGCCGCTGCTTGTCGGCCTGCGACGCCGGGTGGTCCACCTCGAAGACCGTCGCCGTCTCGAGCTCCGGCATCCGCCAGGCGCGCGCGTCGAGGCCGGCGCCGAGGACGACGACCTGGCCGGAGCGATGCTCGCGGACCGCGTCGTCGATGGCGACGGTCCGCGGCACCATCGTGGCGGCAGTGTGCAGGACCATCTCCTCGGCCATGCCCCAGTGCGCTCCGGGGGTACGGCCGGCCCGCACCCGCTCGACGACCTCGCGCTCGGCGGGGTCGAGCAGCCGCACGGCGACCGGGTCGGCGAACCGGCCGACCCCGAGACGGCCGTCGGCGACCGCCCGCCCCTGGCACACGAGGACGGCGGTGGTGCTGGCGCTCTGCGGCGTCACGACGAGCCGGCCACCGAGAGGGCGATGCCGTCGAGGATGTCGTGCTCGCTCGTGACCACCCGGGCGCCCGGCGACCGGGCCGCCACCCGGGCGAGCACCTCGTCCCAGACCAGTGCCCCGGCGCCGATGACGTCGATCCGACCGGGGTGCATGTACGGGAGGGCCGCGCGCTCGGTACGGGACATCGCGAGCAGTGCGGCACACGAGGTGCGGTGTGCCGCAAGGGGAACCTGCGCCAGGTGGATGGCGTCGCGGTCGTAGCGGCCGAGCCCGAGGGCGTGGGCGGTGACGGTGGTGATCGACCCCGCGAGACCGACGACGGCGCCGAGCCCGGTGAGGTCGACGACCTCCTCGGCGGCGTCGAGGGCCGCGCGCACGTCGGCCCTGGCCGCCTCGGTCTCGGCGCCGGTCGGCGGGTCACCGGAGAGGTGGCGCTCGGTCATCCGCACGCAGCCGACGTCGACCGAGCGACCGGCCTCGACGTCGTCGGTGCCTCGGACC
>JACXUW010000557.1 GCA_014763705.1 Micrococcales bacterium
GCGCTCGATCGCGTCGGCGACCTCGTAAGCCTCCTCGATCGTGTAGGGTTTGATCGTCTCGAAGGTCTGGACGATGTCCCAGGGGCACCCGGTCTCGGGGTTGCGCAGCGCCGCCATGATCTCGATGAGGCGGTTGATGTCCTTGGAGGCTTGCATGATTCTTCTTTCGGTTAGTCCGGAGCGCGGTGGCAAACCGCCTCGATGCGGCGTCCATCCGGATCGATCACGAAGGCCGCGTAATAGTGGGGATGGTATTGCGGCCGGAGGCCCGGCGCACCGTCGTCGTGCACAGCGCCCACTCGCTCGAGCGGGTCGCGACCGCCGCGCTGCTCCTCGGCGTCGTGGGTGTCGTCGTCCTCGGTGCCATCCCGTGGGTCGGCTCGACCCAGCGCCAGGTGCTGCGCGAGCACGTCGCGGCTCCCTTCTCGGCCACCGACCGGCCCAGCCCGCTCGCCGCCTTCCGCGCCTTCCGGCCGGCCGGCGAGGACCTCGCGGACAAGACGCTGCTCACGGTCCGCGGGCTGCCGAGCGGCACGCTGCTCCGCCTCGCGACGGTCGACTCCTACTCCGGCACGGTGTGGGCCGCGGGCAACGCCACCGAGACCGCGGCCGTCGGGTCGGGCTCGTTCCTCCGGGTCGGGGCCCGCATCCCCCGGCCCGAGGGCGGCACCCCGGCGACCGCGACGGTCACCATCGGCGACGGCTGGGCGGGCCGCCGCGACCTGCGGATCTGGGTCCCCACCGTCGGCAGCGAGACGCGGCTCGCGTTCTCCGGCAACCGCGCCCAGGACCTCGACGACGCACTGCGCTACAACCTCGACACCGGCGCGGCCGTCCTCCCGGAGGGCCTCACCGCCGGTGAGACCTACGTCCTCGACGAGCGGATCGGCGCACCGGACCGCTCGGTGCCGGCGACCCCGCCGGTCGACCCGACGCTGCTCCAGCCGGTCGCACGGCTCGTCGCCGCCAGCGTCGGCGGAGGCGGCCAGCCCATCGACCGGGTCCGGGCCGTCGCCGCCCGGCTGCGCACCATCGGCGCCTTCAGCGACGGCGGCACGGGGCAGGGGACGATCCTCCCCGGGCACTCGATCGGCCGGCTCACCCAGTTCCTCGCCGACGCGCAGCCCGCCGGCAACGACGAGCAGTACGCGGCGACGCTCGCGTTGTCGGCGGCCTACCTCGGGATGCCCGCCCGTATCGTCCTCGGCGCCGTGCCGGGGGCCGACGGCGTCGTCCACGGGTCGGACGTGCGGGCGTGGGTCGAGGTGCACGACGGCACCTCGTGGGTCCTCATCCCGCCCGACGACTTCGTCCCGCCGCGCGACCGCGCCCCGGACCCGCGCCAGGTGCTCGACGAGGAGCGCAACCGCGCCGCCACCGTCCCGCCACCCACCGCGCAGCGCCCGCCGAGCAGCGAGGACGGCTTCAGCCTCGACGAGGGCGCGACCGGCCGGAGCCGGACCACCGCGCCCGACGTCGGCTTCGACCTGCCGCTGTGGGCGACCGTCGCGATCGGCGTCGCCGCCGTCCCGGTCCTCGGCATCCCGCTGTGGACCGGGCTGCTCCTCCTGCTCAAGGGGACGCGTCGCCTCGTCCGCTCCCGCCGCGGCCCCGCCGCCGTGCGCACCGCCGCGGCGTGGGGCGACGTCGTCGACACCCTGCGCGACGCAGGGTACGAGGTCTCCGGGCGCGACACCCGCCGCGAGGTCGCCCGATCGGTCGGTGGCGCCGCCCTGATGGACACGGCCCGCGCCGTCGACGTCGCGACCTTCGGGCCGGCCGGCGCCGACGACGCCGCGGCGTCCCGGGCGTGGGCGCTCGCGGCCCGCAGCCGGCACGAGCTCGCCGAGGGCCGCTCGTGGCG
>JACXUW010000099.1 GCA_014763705.1 Micrococcales bacterium
CTCCCCGCCTGATGCCGGAACCTCCGGTCGTGCACCCCGAACGTCGGGTTGCTCCAGCCGAGGTGTGGGCGTGGACCTCTGGCGCTGCACCCCGCGCCGTCACCCGAACGGGTCGGACGACGAGGAAGCCGCAGGCCAGGTCGACTCTGGGCTGCGGCTTCGGGTGGTGGCCAGGGGCGGGGTCGAACCGCCGACCTTCCGATTTTCAGTCGGACGCTCGTACCAACTGAGCTACCTGGCCGGACCTGCACGACGGGGCCGGACGTATCCGGCCCCTCTCGTGAAGGAGCGACCCCGACGGGACTCGAACCCGCGACCTCCGCCGTGACAGGGCGGCGCGCTAACCAACTGCGCTACGGGGCCTTGGCTGGTGCAAGACCGTATCCCCAACGGGATTCGAACCCGTGCTACCGCCGTGAAAGGGCGGGGTCCTGGGCCGCTAGACGATGGGGACCCGACTCTCGTCGAACCCCTCCACGTCGCGCAGTCCGCAGGCGCTCGGATCCGTCGAGGACTCGGAAAGCATAGGGGACGTCGCGCCAGCGACCAAAACGGGGGTCCGGGGCCTCGGCCGGCGCTGGTCCAGGGCCGGGCGGGACCTTTGCGAGCGGCCGGCCCGCCCCAGCTGGGGCCTTCCGACCCGAGGTGGGGCGCGGACCGATTCGTCAGCATGTGTTGACGAATCGGGAACGTCAGCATATGCTGACGGTCATGACCAGGACCGCCTCCGACCTCGCCGGGGACCTCGACAGCACCGACCCCCGCGTCGGCCTGCGCGCGGTCGCCGCCCTCGGCCGCCTTCTCGAACAGCTCGAGACCCTCCAGGTGCGCAACGCCCGGGAGCGCGGCTGGTCGTGGCAGGAGATCGCCGAGGCTCTCGGGGTCACCAAGCAGACCGTCCACCGCAAGCACGCCCGGAGGTAGACCGTGTTCGAACGCTTCACGCAGGACGCCCGAGCCGTCGTCGTCGAGTCCCAGGAGACCTGCCGGTCGGTCGGGGTCGACGAGGTCCGCCCCGTGCACCTGCTCCTCGCCCTGACCGACGACGAGACCCCGGTCAGCGGTGTCCTCGCTGCCCACGGCATCGACGACGCGTCCGTCCGCCGCGGGCTCGACGCCGGGGGCCGGCCGGCCCCCGAGCCGGTCGACGAGGAGGACGCCGCCGCCCTGCGCGCCCTGGGCATCGACCTCGACGCCATCCGCGACGCGGTCGACCGGCAGTTCGGCGAGGGTGCCCTCGACGACGCGGCGCCCGCCCCGCACCGCTCGCCCACCCGCGGCCGCGTCGCCTTCGGCCGGGGTGCCAAGAAGGTCCTCGAGCTGGCGCTGCGTGAGGCGATCCGCCTGCGCTCGCGCGAGATCCGCGCCGAGCACATCGCCCTCGGTGTGCTCCGGTGCGACGACGAGGCCGTGCGGCTCCTGCTGCGTTCCCTCGCCGTCGACCCCGCGGCGGTGCGTGCGGACCTCGAGGACCGCGGCCGCCGCAGCGCCTGAGCCGGGACGAGAGCGCCCGACGCGCGGTCAGCGACCCGTCGCCGGCCCGGGCCCTCCGCGCAGGGCCGCCCGGACGAGGTCGATCGCCTCGACCTCGGTCAGCCCGTGCCGCCGGGCCAGGCCGGCGAAGTCGCGCGCGGCGCTGCGGACGGTGTCGTCCTGGGCCGTCGTGCCCGACGCGACGACCGTGCCGGTGCGGCGACGCGTCGTGACCAGCCCCGTCGCCTCCAGCTCGCGGTAGGCGCGGGCCACCGTCCCCGTCGCGACGCCGAGGTCTCCGGCGAGCGCCCGGATGGTGGGGAGCCGGTCGCCGGGGCGCAGGGCCCCGGTCGCGATGTGCCCGGCCACCTGCGCGCGAAGCTGCTCGTACGGCGGCTCGGCGGCGTCGAGGTCGACGGTGAGGACTGTCACCGGAGTACCGGGTCGGCCGCTGCCGCAGGGGCCGGCGCCCGGGTCGGACCGGCACCGAGCGTGACGAGGGCGAGGACGACCGCGGCGGTCATCACCCCGAAGAGCGCGAACCCGAGGTCCTGGCGCCAGTCGAACGGGGGCGCCAGCGCGACGGGGGCCTGGTTCATCCGGAGGGTCTGGGCCATCTGGGCGAGCGCCGACCCTGCGACGTAGGCGAAGGCGGCCACGGTGACGAGCGTCGAGACCGCCGCGGCGCGCAGCAGGCGGGCGGTGCTCGTGACGCGGGCGTCGGCGTCGACCTGCTCGTGCGCGGGGTCCAGCGCGGGACGGCCCTCGACGGTCCGCAGCCCCCAGCGGGTCGCGAGGACGAGGACCGCGAGGGCGACGAGGGCCGGCAGCGAGTAGCGCCAGCCCGGGAAGGGCGAGTGGCCGGCCGCCCCGCCGGCCCAGTGCACCTCGAGGCTGCGGCCGTCCGGGGCCGAGAGCAGCATCCCGCCGAGGCAGAGGACCGCGAGGGAGGCGGCCGAACCGACCCAGACCCGCTGCAGGAAGCGTGGTGCGGCGGGCCGCGGTCGGACGGCGGCCGTCCGCACCGTCCCGGCCGGGCGAGGCCAGCTGCGCTCGAGGAGGGTGGCCGCGACGACGGCGAGCACGCCGATGCCGAGCGGGCCCACGGCCAGGGGCAGGTCGTCGCCGAGGGCGAGGACGACGACGGTCGCCACCACGGCCACGCCGACGCTGACGCGGCTCGCCGTCCGGACCCGGCGCCGGGCCGCCCGGTCCACCTCGTCCGAGGCGTCCCGGGGCAGGCCGCGGCCGACCGCGCCCACGACGAGCAGGAGTGGCACGGCGACGGCGAGCAGGGACAGGAGGGGGGCGACGACGGCGAGCACGCTCATCGGTGACTCCTCGGGGATGGACCGGCGGGACGTCGCCCAGCATCGAGTGAATGACTCAATGTGTCAAGTCATTGAGTCAAAGCGAGGCTCAGGGGCTGGCCCACTCCCGGACCCGGTCGACGTCCCACGTCGTGACGACGCGCTCGGCCGGCACGCCCAGGCGCTCGGCGCGCTCGCAGCCGTAGGCCTTCATGTCGAGCTGCCCCGGGGCGTGGGCGTCGGAGTCGATGCTGAAGAGGCAGCCGATCTCGAGGGCCATCGTGACGAGCTCGTCCGGTGGGTCGCAGCGCTCCGGGCGGCTGTTGATCTCGACGGCGGTGTCGTGCTCGGCGCACGCCTCGAACACGGCCCGGGCGTCGAACTCGCTCTGCGGGCGGGTGCCGCGGGAGCCCGTGACGAGCCGGCCGGTGCAGTGGCCGAGCACGTTGACCCGCGGGTTCGAGACGGCCGCGACCATCCGCTTGGTCATCGGAGCGCGGTTCATCCGCAGCTTGCTGTGCACGGACGCCGTCACGAGGTCGAGCCGGGCGAGCATCTCGTCGGTCTGGTCGAGCGATCCGTCGTCGAGGATGTCCACCTCGATGCCCTTGAGCAGTGTGAACTGCCCTGCGAGCGAACGGTTCACGCCGTCGACGATCTTCAGCTGCTGGCGGAGGCGCTCGACCGTCAGGCCGTTGGCGACGCGCAGCTGCGGGCTGTGGTCGGTGAGGACCATCCAGTCGTGGCCGAGCTCGACGCCGGTGAGGACCATCTCGTCGATGGGGGAGCCGCCGTCGCTCCAGTCCGAGTGGAGGTGGCAGTCGCCGCGCAGGGCGGCGTACATCGCGTCACCGCCGTCGACGAGCGGGCCGCCGGCCTTCTCCTGCAACGAGGCGAGGTACTCCGGCACGTCGCCGGCGACCGCCTCGCCGATGACGCCCGCGGTGGACCTGCCGATGCCCTCGAGCTCCTGGAGCCTGCCGCCCTCCGCGCGCTCGCGGACCTCGTCGGGGTCGAGGGTGCGCAGCCGCTTCACCGCGTTGCGGAACGCCTCCACGCGGTAGGTGCCGGCCCGGGTGCGCTCGAGGAGGAAGGCGATGCGGCGCAGCGCGTCGACGGGCTCGACGGGCGCGTCGAGCGGCTCGAGCAGGACGACCATCCCCCGATGCTGTCACAGCCGGCCGACGGCGGGACCGCCCTCAGCAGACGTCGTCCAGCGCCGTGAGCAGCCGGTCGACGTCGTCGCGGTTCGTGTACGGCGCCAGGCCGACTCGTACCCCTCCGGTGTCGCCGAGGCCGAGGTGGCGGCTGCACTCGACGGCGTAGAAGCTGCCCGCCGGCGCGTTGACGCCGTGGCTCGCGAGGACGCCCCGCACGTCCTGCGGGTCGCGACCCGTGACGGAGAAGAGGAGGGTCGGGGTGCGCCGGGCGGCGTTGGACCACACCGTGACCCCGCGCCGTTCCCGGAGCGCCGGCTCGAGGGTCGCGAGCAGCC
The DNA here is from genome assembly GCA_014763705.1 of Micrococcales bacterium. Lineage (GTDB taxonomy): Bacteria > Actinomycetota > Actinomycetes > Actinomycetales > Dermatophilaceae > Phycicoccus. Next base: position 4,279 of record JACXUW010000099.1, read on the forward strand.
CCTCCTCGTGCTTCTCGAGGGCGGCCATCGAGGCGACGAGCCGCTCGCGGCGGTCGTCCGGCGTCACCGGGGTGTCGAGGTCGTCGAGCCCGGCGAGGAAGTCGACGGCCGCGGTGGCGCCGGCCAGCAGCTCGTAGGGCAGCGTGCCCAGCTCGAAGCGCTCGGGCACGGCGTCGCTCGACGGCAGCAGCTTGTCGGGGTGCAGCTTCTCGAGGAGGGCCGGGTCGGCGGCCAGCACCCCGCAGTGCGGCCCGAGGAACTTGTACGGGGAGCAGGTCCACACGTCGGCGCCGAGGGCCGCGACGTCGACCGCCAGGTGCGCCGTGGCGTGCACGCCGTCCACCCAGTGCAGCGCCCCCACGGCCTGCGCCGCCTCGGAGATCGCCGCGGTGTCGGGGCGGGTGCCGATGAGGTTGCCGGCGGCGGTCGTCGCGACGAGGCGGGTCCGGTCGGAGAGGACCTCGGCCACGGCGGCGGTCGGCAGCTCGCCGGACTCGGGGTCGAAGTCGACCCACCGCACCGTGGCCCCGACGGCCTCGGCCACCTGCACCCACGGCCGGATGTTCGAGTCGTGGTCGAGCCGCGTGACGACGACCTCGTCGCCCGGCCCCCAGCCCTTGGCCATCGCCCGCGCGAGGTCGTAGGTGAGTGCGGTCGCGCTCCGCCCGTACACGATGCCGCGCGGGTCGGCGCCGAGGAGGTCGGCCATCGCCAGCCGGAAGTCGCCGACGACCGCCTCGGCGCGACGCTCGGAGGAGGTGACCGTGCCCCGGTTCGAGATGGCCGAGGTCAGGGTGTCGGCGACCGCCCGCCCCACGACGTCCGGGACCTGGCTGCCGCCGGGCCCGTCGAAGTGCGCCGCCCCCTCGGCGAGGGCGGGGAAGTGGGACCGGATGCGCTCGACGTCGTAGGCCATGGCCTCATCCTGCCAAGCCGCCCCCCGACGACCTTCCCGCCCGGTGCCGGAAACCCCGGAGTCGCCGGAGAACGGTTCCGGTGCGACCCCGGGGCTCGGCGCACCGAGCGGGAAACCCGGGGTCACCAGGAGGTGTGCAGCGGGCGGCCCTCGGCGAACCCGGCGGTGCTCTGCAGCCCGACCGTCGCGCGCTCGTGGAACTCCTCGAGGGTGCGGGCGCCGGCGTAGGTGCACGAGCTGCGCAGACCGGCGACGATCTCGTCGATGAGGTCCTCGACGCTCGGCCGCGCCGGGTCGACGTACATCCGGGCACTGCTGATGCCCTCCTCGAACAGCTCCTTGCGGGCCCGCTCGTACGCGGTGTCGGTGGCCGTCCGGTGGCGCACCGCACGGGCCGAGGCCATCCCGAACGACTCCTTGTACTGCCGCCCCTGCTCGTCGGTGTAGAGGTCGCCCGGCGACTCGAGGGTGCCGGCGAACCACGACCCGATCATGACGTTCGACGCACCGGCGGCCAGCGCGAGGGCGACGTCGCGCGGATGCCGCACGCCGCCGTCGGCCCAGACGTGCTTGCCCAGCTCGCGTGCGGCGGAGGCGCACTCGAGCACCGCGGAGAACTGCGGCCGGCCGACCGCCGTCATCATCCGGGTGGTGCACATGGCGCCGGGACCGACGCCGACCTTGACGATGTCGGCGCCCGCCTCGATGAGGTCCCGGGTGCCCGCCGCGGAGACGACGTTGCCGGCGACGAGCGGCACCCCGAGGTCGAGGGCGCGCACCTGCCGCAGCACCTCGATCATCTTCTCCTGGTGGCCGTGCGCGGTGTCGATGACGAGGACGTCGGCCCCGGCCTCGGCGAGCGAACGGGCCTTGCCGGCGACGTCGCCGTTGATGCCGACCGCCGCGGCGATGCGCAGCCGGCCGGCGTCGTCGACGGCCGGGGTATAGAGGTGGGCGCGCAGGGCGCCGGCGCGGGTCAGGAGGCCGACCAGCCGGCCGTCGGGCGCGAGGACGGGCGCGAGCCGCCGCCGGGCGTGCGAGAGGACGTCGAACGCCTTCTCGACGTCGACGCCGTCGTCGAGCGTCACCATCTCGCGGACCATGACGTCGGCGAGCTGGGTGAACCGGTCGACGCCGGTGAGGTCGGTCTCGGTGACGATGCCGACCGGCCGCTCGCCCTGCACGACGACGGCGGCACCGTGGGCGCGCTTGTGCAGCAGGACCAGCGCCTCGCCGGTCGTCGTCGTCGGGTCGAGCGTGATCGGGGTGTCGTAGACGAGGTGGCGCGACTTCTGCCACGCGACGACCTCGTGCACGACCTCGGCCGGGATGTCCTGCGGGATCACCGTGATGGCCCCGCGGCGCGCGGTCGTCTCGGCCATCCGCCGGCCGGCGATCGCCGTCATGTTCGCGACGACGAGCGGGATGGTCGTCCCCGTGCCGTCGGTGGTGCTGAGGTCGACGTCGAGCCGGCTGGTCACCGCCGACCGGTTCGGCACCATGAACACGTCGTCGTAGGTGAGGTCGAGCTGGGGCATCAGGCCGTTGAGGAACTGCACCGCACCAGCGTAGGCGGGCGCGGCGGCGGGCGACCCGCCCGTGCGGCAGGATCGGGCGGGTGAGCCTCATGGACGCGTCGCCGGCCGACGACCGCCGCCGGGCCGGCCTGCGCCGGATGCGGCTCGTGGCGCTGGCGCTGCTTCTGCTCGCCGCCGTCGTGTTCCTCGCGACCCTGCGCCTCGACCACGAAGGGGTGTGGGGATACGTCAACACCGGTGCCGAGGCGGCCATGGTCGGCGCGCTGGCCGACTGGTTCGCGGTGACCGCGCTGTTCCGGCACCCGCTCGGCCTCCCGGTGCCGCACACCGCGATCATCCCGCGACGCAAGGACGAGATCGGGCGCAACCTCCAGGAGTTCGTCACCGAGAACTTCCTCACCGAGGAGATCGCCCGCGAGCGGCTCGTCGCCGCCGACGTCACCGGACGTGTCGGGCGCTGGCTCGGCCGGCCGGGCAACCGTCGCCGGGTGCTCACCGAGGCCGTCCGGGTGGCGCGGGCGGGGCTGGGCCGGCTCACCGACGACGAGGTGCGCACCATGGTCACCGACTTCCTCGTGCCGCGGCTGGCCCGCGAGCCGGTCAGCCCGATCGCCGGCGCCCTCCTCGAGGGGGTCGTCGAGGAGAGCACGCACCACGGGCTCGTCGACCTCGGGCTCGAGCAGCTGCACGACTGGCTGCGCGAGAACCCCGGCACGTACGCCGAGGTGCTGACCACCCGGGCCCCGTGGTGGACCCCTCCGTGGCTCGACGAGCGCGTCATCTCGTGGACCTACGACCAGGTCCTCACCTGGTTGCGCGAGATCCGCCGCGACCCACGCCACCCCGCCCGGCTCGCCCTCGACGACCTCCTGCGCCGCCTCGCCCACGACCTCCAGCACGACGCCGAGGTGATGGCCCGCGCCGAGTCGCTCAAGGAGCGCCTGCTGACCCACCCGCAGGCGGCGGAGACGGCCGTGGGGCTCTGGGCGTCGTTCCGGGCGGCCCTCGAGACGGCGATGGACGACGAGACCTCGTACTTCCACGCCCGCGGCGACGAGCTCCTCGAGCATCTCGGGCGACGGCTCACGGACGACCCGCACTGGAAGGGCGTCGCCGAGGCCCGTCTCGGGGAGGCGGTCTCGTTCGTCGTCAACACCTACGGGGACGAGCTCGCCGAGGTCATCTCGGTCACCGTCGAGCGGTGGGACGCCCGCGAGGCCTCCGAGCGCATCGAGCTGCACGTCGGGCGCGACCTGCAGTTCATCCGGATCAACGGCACGGTCGTCGGCGCGCTCGCCGGGCTCGCGATCCACGCCGTCGCCCAGGGCCTGTCCTGACCGACCGTCGCCCCGGCGGGGGGAGTGAGGAGCCGCTCAGCGCCTCCGCGGCGGGAGCGGGAAGAACATCGAGGTCCGCTCCATGTACTCCGGGTAGCCGGGGCGCTTGGCCATCTCCGACTCGAGCAGCCGGGCACCGGTGGCGAAGGCGAGGAAGTACGTCATGACGACGGGCGAGAGCACGGTGAGCACGCCGGGCCAGGCCTCCGCGGCGACGACGAACAGGCCCCACCAGACGGCCGAGTCGCCGAAGTAGTTGGGGTGACGGGTCCAGCCCCACAGGCCGCGGTCCATGACCTTGCCCTTGTTGGACGGGTCGGCCTTGAACGCCTTGAGCTGGGCGTCGCCGACCGTCTCGAACGCGACGCCGACCAGCCAGACGAGCACCCCGAGCGCGGCGACCCAGCCGAGCGCGGACGACGTGGCGGCGGCGACCTGGAGCGGCAGCGACACGAACCACGCCGCGACGCCCTGCGTGCCGAAGACCCGCACCAGGGCGTAGCGGAACCGCTCCTCCTCCGGCTTCTCGGACAGCAGCTTCTCGTAGCGGGGGTCCTCGCCCTGGCCGAGGGCGCGGCCGCGGATGTGCCAGGCGAGCCGCCCGCCCCAGAGGGTGACGAGGACGGCGAGCAGCAGCGAGCGCGCCGAGTGCTGCCCGACCGCGAACGCCACCCAGCCGATGGCGACGAACACCAGCCCCCACGTGACGTCGACGACCGCGACCTTGCCGACCCGCCGCGCCACGAGCGCGGTGACGCCCATCGCCACGGCCGAGGTGACCGCCGAGGCGAGGAGGACCAGCCCGAGGGTCGAGCCCGAGAACGCGCCGTCCATCAGCGGGCCGGGTCCGAGACGACGGCCGGGCCGCCGGGACGGCGCAGCAGCAGCTGGTCGACACCCATCCGGTTGTCGCGGAACGCCTGCGCGCCACCGACGAGGTAGAGCCGCCAGACCCGCGCGCCCTCCTCGCCGAGCAGCTCGACGGCGCGGTCCCAGTTCTCCTCGAGGGTGCGGTGCCACGCCTCGACCGTCCACACGTAGTGCTCGCGCAGGGCGTGCACGCCGCGGACCTCGAAGCCGGCGTCCTGGAGGAGGTTGAGGGTGTCGCCGACCGGACGCATCGTCATGTCCGGCGCGATGAACTGCTCGATGAAGGGCCCGCCACCGGGGTGGTGCCCCCGGATGCGCGACATCTGCTGGACGAGCACGTACCCGCCGGGCCGCACCGACCGGTGCAGCACCGAGGCGTAGGTGCCGTAGTTCTTCTCGCCGACGTGCTCGCCCATCTCGAGCGAGGCGACGGCGTCGAACGGCTCGTCGCGCACCTCGCGGTAGTCCTGGAGCCGGATCTCGACCCGGTCCTCGAGCCCGCGCTCGCGGATGCGCTCGTCGATGAACGCCTTCTGCTCGGCGGCGATGGTCACGCCGGTGACCCGCGCCCCGAAGTGCTCCGCGGCGTACAGCGAGAGCGACCCCCAGCCGCAGCCCACGTCGAGGAAACGCATCCCCTCGGAGAGACCGACCTTGCGGCAGACCAGGTCGAGCTTGGCGGTCTGCGCGTCGACGAGCGCCATCTGCGGGCCGTCGGCGTAGAAGCCCGACGAGTAGGCCAGGTGCGGGTCGAGGAGGAACTCGTAGAACTCGTTCGAGAGGTCGTAGTGGTGGCTGATC
>JACXUW010000558.1 GCA_014763705.1 Micrococcales bacterium
GCCGCCACCTCGACCGCCGCCGGCAGGTCGTCGACCCCCGGCCCCGCCTCGAGGTCCACCTCCACGCCGGCGGCCGCCGCGCGCGCGTGCTGCGCCAGCGCGCCGACGAGCCCGACGTCGTCGAGCGCCGGCGGCCGCAGGCCGTGGACGAGCCGCCGGACCTCGCCGAGCATGCCCGTGACGTCGGACCGGGCCCGGCGGAGCACCTCGTCGGCCCCCTCCGGGTCGCGCGGGGCGGTGATCCGGGCGGTGTCGATGCGGGTCGCGACCGCGGCGAGCATCGGTCCGAGCCCGTCGTGCAGGTCGCGGCGCAACCGTCGGCGCTCGTCCTCGACCGCGGTGACGAGCCGCTCGCGGCTGTCCTGGAGCGCCTCGGCGAGGAGGGTGGCGCGCACGGCGGCGGCCGCCTGCCGGACGACGTCCGCCATGAGGCGTTCCTCGGCGGGGCGCAGGCGCGTCCCGACGCCGCTCGCCGGGAGGAGCAGCCGCCCGATCTGTTCGCCGCGGTAGGTGACCGGCAGGCCGCGGGTCGCCTCGGGCCGCTCGCCGTGCTCGACGAGGAGCACCGTCCCGTCCTCCGAGGCCACCTCGACCCCGACCCAGCGCGTGCGCACGGCCCGCGCCACGGCGCGGGTCACCGCCGCGAGCTCGTCGTGCGCCGTCCGCGAGTCCTCGAGCCGGCGGGCCAGCCCGGCGACGACGTCGTAGGGATCCTCCCGGCCCCCGATGGCCCGCCGGACCCATCGGCTCAACCGCGACCGCAGCGGCAGCCAGAGCCCGACGACGACGACGACGGCGAGGACGAACGCCTCGCGCTGCTCGACGCGGTCGCCGACCAGCCACGAGGTGCCCCCGAGCACGAGCAGGTCGAGCAGGACAGAGGCGACCACCGGGACGGCGAGGACGAGCGTGTCGCCGAGCAGCCGGTCGACGTCGACGAGGCCCGGGTCGGTGGCGGCGACCGCGACGGCCCCGGCGGTCGCGGCGACCGCCACGGTGAGACCGACCCCCCCGAGTGCCGGCACGGCGGCCACCGCGAGCATGACGAGCACGTCGACGACGGCCGCCCACACCAGCCACCGGCCCTGGGCGCGCTCGCGCCCGCCGGCCCGGCGGTGCCGCGCCACGACGACGACGAGGGCGGGCACGAGGCTGACCGGCAGGAGGAGGTAGGCGGTGCGCAGGAGGACCGTCCACACGCCGTCGGGCAGCGGGAGGGTGATCGGGTCGAGGTCGACCCCGGCGAGCGGCTCCGGCAGCGCGCCGGACCCGCTCTCGGCCTGCGCGAGGCGCGAGGGAGCGGCCAGCAGCACGAGCGGCAGCAGGCCGGCCGCGAGGACCGAGACCGCCGCCGCCCAGCGGGCCCGCCCGGCCGGCCAGCGGCCGGTCGGGAACAGGACGAGGACGAGCGGCAGCGCGAGCAGCAGGCCGGCACCGAGCCGGTTCCCCGGGCGCCGGGCGAGGAGGAGCGCCCCGGCGGCGACGAGCGCGAGCGCCGGCGGAGCGGCCGTCCAGCCCGGGTCGAGCCGGAGCAGCGCACGGTGCCGGTCCTCGACCCTGAGGTCGAGCAGCACCGTCACGAGCGCGATGCCGAGGACCGCCCCGACGACGGCGCGGCCGGCCCACCGGCCGCGCGCGGCGGGCTCGAGGCGCCCGGCGATGGTGGTCGTCACCGGAGCAGCGTGCCGCACCGGGCGTCCCGTTGTCTGTGGGACGCGCGTCCCGTTCCGACCGGGACACCGGCGGTGACGCACGACGGGACCGGCGGCCCTGACGCCGCGGGACGCCGGCCGGGAAACCTGCTCCTCAGCCGCGGCGAGCACTCGCCGCACCGACCGGGAGGCAGGACCTCCCCTCCGAG
>JACXUW010000559.1 GCA_014763705.1 Micrococcales bacterium
TTTTGAGGCCTAGCTCGATGGTGCGGTTGAGGCGGTCGTAGGCGACGAGATAGCGGTCGCGGTTGTCGCGCGATTCCGGGAACCAGGTGAGCGCGCCGACAAGCTCGTTGTCGCCGCACCAGACCACGATGGAGGCGTGTGAGGAGAGACGCTTGACCTGATAGTCGACTTCCTCGGCGACGTTCGCGAGAAAATCCTCGGTGCAGGGATAGAGATTGCAGGCAAACATGAAATCCTGCCAGACCATGAGGCCGAGCCGGTCGCAGAGGTCGTAGAACCAGTCGTGCTCGTAGAACCCGCCGCCCCAGACGCGGATCATGTTCATATTGGACTCGACCGCCGAACGCAGCAGGTCCTCGGTCGTCTGCCGAGAGGTCCGTGAAAAGAGCGCATCCGCCGGAATCCAGTTGGCGCCGCGGCAGAAGATTTCCCGGCCGTTCACGCGGAAGGCGAAGCGGCTGCCCGCCTCGTCCGGAAGCCTTCCTGCAGGGTCTGCTGATGCTGCAGGACTCGATCGGCAAGGAGCGTCGCCCGCTTTCGTGGGTGGTCGGCGACCAGGGCGTCTACAAGGCGCAGATGCCGGTCGAGCGCGACCGCAGCGCGACCGCACCCGCGGCGAGGACGACGACGAAGATCACCGAGAAGCCGAGCCGCGGCTCGAGCGGCACGAGGATGCCGATCGTGCCGCCGAGCACCCAGAAGGCCTGGAGGATGGTCTCGGACCACGAGAAGACCCGGGCCCGCACCATCTCGGCGACGTCGCGCTGGATCAGCGCGTCGAGGCAGAGCTTGGCCAGCTGCCCGAAGACGCCACCCGCGAGGCCCACGAGGGCGAGCGCCCACACCGAGTAGAAGAGCGCCGTCACGAGCGCCGCGACCAGCGCGACGAGCGCGATGACGGAGGCCATCGCCTCGGGGGCGGGGGTCTCCTTGCGGTTGCCGATGAGCGAGCCGAGCGCGTTGCCGAGCCCGGCGGCGCCGGCGACGAGCGCGAGGACGACCGGCCCCTTCCATCCGGGCAGCGGGTGCTCGCGCATGAGGAAGGTGAGGAAGAGGGTGAGGAAGCCGGTGAGCATCCGCGCCCCGGTGGTCAGCCAGAGGACGTAGCGGACCCCGACCGGCAGCGCGCGCAGCCGTCGGGCGCCGCGTTCCGGGCTGCCGATGGGCTCGCGGGCCACCGGGGTGCCGTCGACGTCGAGCTCGCCGACCGTGCTGTCGACCCGCGCGGGGAGGCGGATGGCCATGACGGTGGCCGCGACGAAGATGACGAAGGCGACCCGCAGCGACCAGTCGGGGCCGATCCGTGACGCCGCGCCGGCGAGCCCGCCGCCGAGGAGCATCCCCACGATGCCGGCGATGTTGAGCCGCGAGTTCGCGCTCACGAGGCCGATGCCCGCCGGCAGCAGGCGCGGGACCGCCGCGGCCCGGGCCACGGCGTAGGAGCGCGACGCGACGAGGCAGCCGAGGGCCGCCGGGAAGAGCCACGGGCTGTCCTCGACGACCGCCGAGGCGAGGACCCAGGCGAGGAAGCCGCGGGTGGCCAGCGTCGTGCCGAGGGCCCAGCGGCGGCCGTGGCGGAAGCGGTCGAGGAGCGGGCCGATGAGCGGTGCGAGGAGGAGGAACGGGGCCATCGTCAGCAGGAGGAAGAGGGCGACCCGGCCGCGGGCCTCGTCGGTCGGCATCGCGAACACCGTGCCGGCGAGGGAGACCGTCACCGCGGCGTCCCCGGCGACCTGGACGGCGTGCAGCTCGGTGAGCCGGGCGAGCCCGGTGTCCGCGGCGCCATCCGCGCCGGCGAACCGGCGGAAGCGGCGCCCCGCCGCCCGCCCGCCGCGCCCGACCGCGC
>JACXUW010000560.1 GCA_014763705.1 Micrococcales bacterium
AGCAGGCGCTCGACCTCGGCGCGCGACACCTCGACATCGGCCAGGGCGACGTGCCGTGGGTCGTCCTCGCCGACCCCGAGGGCACCCCGTTCTGCGTCATGGAGGAGCGTGCCGAGTACCGGGCCGACGGCGGCCCGGTCGCAGCGCTGCCCCTCGACAGCGCCGACCCCGCCCGCGACCTCGCCTTCTGGCAGGCCCTCAGCGGCTGGCGGCCCGAGTCGACCTCGATGCCCGCCGCCCTGCGCCATCCCAGCGGGCTCGGACCCCTGCTCGAGCTGTGCCCCGAGACCACCGCCAAGCCGGCCGGCGTGAAGAACCGGATGCACCTCGACGCCCGGCTCGAGCCGGGCGAGGACCTCGACGACTGCGTGGCGCGAGCCGTGGCGCTCGGCGGTCACGAGGTCGAGCACGACTGGGGCACCCTGCCGTGGCGCGTCCTCACCGACCCCTCGGGCAACGAGGTCTGCCTCCTGCCGCCGCACGGGGACTGACCGGTCGGTCAGCGGCGGCGCCCGCGGAAGACGCCGGTGAGTCGGGCCGAGGGGCCGCGATGGGCCGGTGCGGGGTCGCTGCTCGACGGGAGCGGCCTCGGCAGCTGGCCGGCGGGACGCCCCGGCAGCCGCACCACCCGGGCCGGGTCCACGGCGGCGTCGAGGTGGCCGACGACGCCGCCGTCGACCTCGAACACGGTGGGCTCGACGTGCACCCGGAAGCCGTCGGTGCCGACGAGCCACCGGCCGCCGTCGGCGAAGGACTCCATCGCGGCGACCTGGTCGAAGCGGACGGTGACGACCCCGGTGCCCGAGCGCAGCGAGACACCCTCGGGACCGACGAGCAGCACCGCCCGGCCCCCCTCGCGGGCCGGGTACTCGCGGCCCGGCACGGCCGCGGACGAGCTCGAGGGCACCGCGGCGAACCCCGCCCAGTCGAGCCCACCGCCCGGCACCTGGGCGAGGGCGGTGGCGTGGAAGGCCTCCGCGGCGGCCCGGACCTCGTCCGCGGTGACCGACCGGAGGGCCGCGACGTGCTCTTCCGGGGCCGGGGCGGCCCGGCCGAGCAGGAGGTCGGCGGCCTCGGCGGCGAGCCGTTCGGGGTCCTCCGGCGCACGGGTCGCCGCCGCCACCGCGGTGTCGACGGCCGACCGGTCGGCGGCACCGAGACGGCCCCAGCGCACCCGGGCGAGCGCGTCGACGACGGCACCGCCGAGGGCGTCGCGGCGCTCGGGGGACCCCTCGACGAGGACCTCGACGAGCTCGGTGTCCGCGTCGTGCGGGGTCGACCAGGCCCGGGCGGCCGACGCGGCCCCGGTGCGGACGAGCTCCTCGTCGAGGACGCGGTCGAGCACGTGGGTGTGCACCTCGGTGGGTGCCGACCGGGGCAGCAGCGCGGTGACGTGGACCGTCCCGCCACCGCCGGGGTACCAGGCGGGGGTGCGCGAGAGCACCGGGGTGTCGGCGGGGACGGGCTGACGGTCGCCCTCGGGGAGGGTGAGGTCCAGGCCGCGCGGCAGCTCTCCGCTGACCCAGAGGACGGCATTGTCGCGGGTGAACGCCGCCTGCGCCCAGATCGAGACCACCTCGCCGTCGAGGGCGGGGAGCCCGACGAGCGGGTAGGAGCGCAGGCCCCGACCGCGGGCACCCCAGCGGACCATCGGCGCGATCCGGGTGGGTCCGGCGCCGCGCCGGCGCTCGTCGTGGGCGGCCGCGGCCCGTTCCTGCTCGACGAGGTGGCCGGGCGGGTTGCGCAGGGCGCTGCTCAGCGCCCCGAGGGCCCGACCGACCTCGTCCGGGGTGCCTGCGACGGTGAAGCGGGTCAGCACGTCGGCGAGGCCGTCCAGCCCCGGGG
>JACXUW010000561.1 GCA_014763705.1 Micrococcales bacterium
GCCCGGGGGCGAGGACCGGCGCCAACGCGTCGAGCACCGCGACCGCGGCGGCCACCGGGTCGACCTCGGCGCGCAGCCAGGCCACCGGGTCGCGCAGCAGCGTGGAGGGGACGACGAGCGCGCGGCCGACGTCCGGGACCTCCGGCCCGAGCAGGCCGAGGGCGACGAGGGCGTCCTCGAGCAGCGGCGTCGTGACCCGCTCGCGCAGCGCCTGGGCGACGCCGGCGAGGAGGACGGCCGGGACCGCGGGCACGAGGACGTCGAGGAGGCCGGCCGCATCCGGATCCGGGTAGAGCGGCACCGGGTGCACGACCCCACCGGGCATCCCCTGCTCGAGGGACACGGAGACGCCCGCAGTACCGGCCGCGAGGGCGACCCGCACCCCGCTGCCGGTGCCCGAGAAGGCGCCGAGGGCGGCGGTGAGGCCGACGTCGGCCGGGTGCAGCGGGTCGTCGAGGGTGAGCCGCACCGCGAGGTCGGCGACGAGCGGCACCCCGCTCGAGGTGAGGTCGACGTGCCCGGTGACGCGCGCCGTGGCGAGGTCGAGCGTCACCCGGGCGGCACCGCTGCCCAGCGTCACCTCGCTCGCCGGGCGTCCGCTGGGCAGGACGCTGCCGAGGACGGTGCGCAGCGCGGCGGCGACGGTGGCCGGTGCCGCGCGGACCGCCCCGCGCACGGTCGCCGCGGGGTCGTAGAGGAGGTGGTCGAGGCCGGTGGGGTCGAGGCCGCCGTCGCGGACCAGCCCGAGGGCGGTGAGCAGGTCGCCGAGACCGGGGACCGTGAGCATCCGGGAGACGGCCGCGGAGAGGAGGATCCGTGCCTCCGGCAAGGCGCCGACGTCGTCGCCGGTGACGACCCACCGCTCGCGGTACGCCGCGTACGCGCGGGCCTCGTGGAGGGTGAGCGTCGCGGTGCCCCGGCTGCCGTCGAAGGGGAGGTCGAGCCGGACGTCGAGCCACCGGGCCTCGAGGTCGAGCGACGACGCGCCGGGTCCGCCGACGAGCCAGCCGTCGTCGAGGGCGAACCGGAGGTCGAGGGAGAGGGACCGCAGCGTGGTCAGCCGCGGCGCGGTCCGCGCGACCGCGAGCAGGTCGAGGCGGGCGGCGACGCCGAGCGACACGCCGCCGAGGTCGGCGTCGACGGCCGGCAGGTCCACCCCGACGACCGCGCGCTCCGGCGGCGCCGAGGGCGGGGCGGCCGCTGCGAGGCGCCGGTCCTCCACCCCCTGCGCGACGAGGGCCGCGAGCGCCCGGAGGACGGCGTCCTCCGCGAACGTGCCGAACACGGCGGTGACCCGGACGCCGGCGCCCCGGGCGAGGCCGAGGGGGCTCGGCAGGTCGGGCTCGGCGAGCAGCCCGGCCGCCCCGCGGGCCACGAGGGCGTGGGCCTGCTGCAGCGCGGTGCCGCCGAGGTCCTGCGCGTCGTCCGGGGCGACCGGCGCCGGGGCCGGGACGAGGGCGCGCACCAGCCGGAACGCGTCGCCGCCGAGGCCGGTCGCGAGCGCCAGGCTGCTCACCGGGCCCCACGGCGTGCCGACGGTCACGACCTCCGGCGCGACGGCGGCGATGCCGGGCAGGGAGGTCGCGAGCACCGTCGCGGCACCGGCGCCGCCGTGCCCGACGAGGAGGACCGGGGCGGTCCGGGGCGCGAGGGCGGCGGCGAGCAGCTCCGCCTGCGCCCGCACGCCGTCGTGGTCGGTGCGGGTGGCCGCGGCGGTCGGACCGGTCGGGAGGAGGAGGAACCACGGGCCGTCGCCGGTCGCGGGGAGCGTCGCGGGCGACGCGACGGTGAGGTCGAGCCGCGATGCCGCGGGTGCGGCCGCCCAGACCAGCGGGTCGC
>JACXUW010000562.1 GCA_014763705.1 Micrococcales bacterium
TCCTCAAGGCCGCCGCGGCCCGCACCGAGCGCGACTGGCCCGGCTTCGCCGTCCTCGACACCGTCCACCTCGCCCGCCAGCTGGTCCGCCGCGACGAGGCGCCCAACCACCGGCTCGGCTCGCTGGCCCGGCTGTTCCGCTCGACGACGACCCCCGACCACCGGGCGCTCCACGACGCGCGGGCCACCGTCGACGTCCTCCACGGGCTCATCGAGCGCGTCGGCAACCTCGGGGTGCACTCGCTCGAGGAGCTCCTCGACTACACCGTGCGGGTCTCCCCCGCCCGGCGCCGCAAGCGCCACCTCGCCGACGGGCTGCCCGACGCGCCGGGCGTCTACCTCTTCAAGGACGGCCAGGGGCGCGTCCTCTACGTCGGCACCTCGGTCTCCATCCGCACCCGCGTCCGCTCGTACTTCACCGCCTCCGAGCACCGGCGCCGGATGGGCGAGATGGTCCGGCTGGCCGAGTCGGTCTCGCCGGTCGTCTGCGCGACGACCCTCGAGGCCGAGGTCCGCGAGCTGCGGCTCATCGCGCAGCACAAGCCGCGCTACAACCGCCGCTCGCGCCACCCTGAGAAGGCGCTGTGGGTCAAGCTGACCGTCGAGCCGTTCCCGCGGCTGTCCATCGTCCGCACGGTCGCCGACGACGGCGCCCGGTACGCGGGCCCGTTCGGGTCGCGCGGCGCCGCCGAGGCCGCGGTCGCGGCGGTCCACGAGGTCCTCCCGCTCCGGCAGTGCGTCGAACGGCTCTCGCCCAAGCGGGTCCGCACCGCCTGCGCCCTCGCCGAGATGGGCCGCTGCGGTGCGCCGTGCACCGGCGCCCAGGGGGTCGACGAGTACGCCGAGGTCGTCGAGCGTGCGGCCCTCCTCCTCGACGGCCACGGCCGCGAGCTGCTCGTCGCCCTCCAGGACCGGATGGCGGCGCTCTCGGCGGCGCAGCGCTTCGAGGACGCCCAGGTGGTCCGCGACCGCCTCGTCGCCCTCGTCCGCGGCGCGGCCCGCAGCCAGCGCCTCGACCCGCTCGCCCGCATCCCCGAGCTCGTCGCGGCCCGGCGCTCGCTCACCGGCGGCTGGGAGGTCGTCTGCGTGCGGTACGGCCGGCTCGCCGGCAGCACCACCGCGCCGCGCGGCGCGGACCCGATGCCGTACATCGGTGCCCTGCGGGCCAGCGCCGAGGTCGTCGCGGCGCCGGTGGCCCCGGAGACCGCGGCCACCGCCGAGGAGAGCGAGAAGGTGCTGCGCTGGCTCGAGTCGCCCGGCGTGCGCGTCGTCGACGTCGACGGGCCGTGGACCTGCCCCGTCGGCGGCGCGGCCGCGGTCCGCGAGCAGCTCGAGCCGCTCGAGACCTCGCGCCGCCGCACCGCCGGGTTCGCCGGCGTCCGCTGACTCGCGCGGCTCCTCGGTGCGACCCGGACGCCGATCGTCCGCAACGAGCCGTACCGTCCGGTCCATGAGCGCCAAACCCCTCCTCGACCTCGTCGTCCTCGACTGCCCCGACGCCCTGGCCCTCGGCCGCTTCTACGCCGAGGTCCTCGGCTGGGAGCTCGAGGACGGCGCCGACGCCGACTGGACCACCCTCTCCCCGCCCGGCGGCGGCATCACGCCCGAACGCCGGGACGGGCGCACCTCGCTCGCCTTCCAGCGGATCGCGGACTGGGTCGCCCCCACCTGGCCCGGCGGCGCGCACCCGCAGCAGGTGCACCTCGACCTCTCGGTGCCCGACATCGCCGCCGCCGAGCCGGCGGTCCTCGCCGCCGGGGCGACCGTGCACGAGCACCAGCCCTCGGAGAACGGCGGCTTCCGGGTCTACCTCGACCCGGAAGCCGCCGTTCTCC
>JACXUW010000100.1 GCA_014763705.1 Micrococcales bacterium
AGACAGGGCGATGGCGTTGGCCGCCGTGCCGCTGAAGACGAACCGCACCTCGGCGTCGGCGTCCAGCCGCTGGCGGATCTGATCGGCGGCGCGCGCGGTGACGTCGTCCGCGCCATAGGCGCGCGCGAAGCCCTCGTTGGCCCGTACCAGCCCCTCCACCGCGCTCGGCGCCATGCCGGCGGTGTTGTCGGACCCGAAATCGTAACGCATCACTTGTCCCCGTCGACGGTCCCGACAGCTCTCAGCTGAACCAGGGGCACGACATCCTCCCGATAGGGCACGGCAACCTGGTGCGGGAACGGAATTTCGATCCCGGCGGCGTCCAGCGCCTCCTTGCCGGCCTGCATCAGGTCGGCCTGGGTCTGCCACCAGTCCCCGACCTGGACCCAGGCGTGCAGCGTCACCTGGACCGCGCTGTCCAGCAGCCCCGTCACCCCGGCCCACGGCGCGGGGTCATGCAGCACCTTGGCGTGCGCCCCGGCGACGCCGGGCCCGCCTGCGCGGCCTCGGCGGCCTTCTTCGCGGCGGTCTTCTTCGTCGGGACCTTCTCCTTGCGCCGGGCCTTGGCCTGGGCGGTGTCGGCGGAGGCCGGACCCGCGGCGGCCTCGGCGCGCAGCTTCTCGCCCTCGGCGACGGTCATGACCTGGTGGCCGCCGAACCCGCCGCGCAGCGCGGCGACGGCCTGCATCGTCGGCGAGACCTGCTGGCGCGAGGCGAACCGGGCGAAGAGGGAGGCGGAGATGACCGGCATCGGCACGGAGAGCTCGATCGCCTCCTCGACCGTCCAGCGACCCTCCCCGGAGTCGGCGGTGTAGTCGGAGACGTCCTCGAGGGTGGGGTTCTCCTCGAGGGCGTCGACCATGAGGTCGAGCAGCCAGGACCTCACCACGGTGCCGCGGCTCCAGGCCTTGAAGGCACCCGGCACGTCGTCGACGATGTCCTTCTTGCTCAGCAGCTCGTAGCCCTCGGCGTACGCGGCCATCAGCCCGTACTCGATGCCGTTGTGGACCATCTTCGTGTAGTGCCCGGCGCCGACCTTGCCGGCGTGGACGAAGCCCTCGTCGCGGGGGCCCTCGGGGCGCAGCGCGTCGAAGATCGGCATCGCCTTGCGGATGTTGGCCTTGCTCCCGCCGGCCATCAGGCCGTAGCCGTTCTCGAGGCCCCAGATGCCCCCGGAGACGCCGCAGTCGACGTACCCGACGCCCTGGGCCCGGAGCAGCTTCTCGTTCTCGACGTCGTCGGTCCACTTGCTGTTGCCGCCGTCGATGACGAGGTCGCCCTTGTCGAGCAGGTCGCCGAGCGCGAGGACCGTGTCGCGGGTGGGCTTGCCGTGCGGCACCATCACCCAGACCACGCGGGGGGCGTCGAGCTTCTTGACCATGTCGGCGAGCGACCGGGCGTCGGAGACCTGCTGGTTGCGGTCGTAGCCCACGACCTCGTGGCCCGCGCGGCGCAACCGCTCGCGCATGTTGCCGCCCATCTTGCCGAGGCCGACCAGTCCGAGCTGCATCCGGTGCTCCTTCGTCGTGGTGTCGTTGCCGTCTGCCCCGAAGGCTACGCCGGGGACGGGCGCAGCCGGCGGGCGCGACCGGTCAGGAGGCGAAGCGGACCGGCATGAGGACGTAGCGGTACGAGGTGTCCGCCTCCCCGTCGGCGCTCTCCTGGCCGGAGAGGACCGCGGGCCGCGAGGCCTGGGTGAACGAGATGCGGCTCCAGTCGGTGCCGACCGCGCCGAGGCCGTCGAGGAGGTAGTGCGGGTTGAAGGCGATCTCGACGTCCGGGCCGGTGAGGTCGCACTCGACCGCCTCCGAGGCCTGGGCGTCGTCGCCGGTGCCCGCCTCGATGGCCACCTGGTCGCCGGAGAACCGCAGCCGCACCGGGGTGTTGCGCTCGGCGACGAGGGCCACGCGCTTGACGGCCTCGACGAGGTCGGCGGTGCGCACGACGGCCTCGGTCTCGGAGGAGGTCGGGAAGATCGAGGAGACCTTCGGGTACTCGCCGTCGAGGAGGCGGGTCGTCGTGCGGCGCCGGCCGGCCTCGAACCCGGCCAGGCCGTCACCGCCGGCCGTGGCGCCGAGCGCGACGTCGATGGAACCGGCCGCGCCGAGACTGCGGGCAGTCTCGGAGAGGGTGCGGGCCGGCACGAGGACGACGTGGCTGGCATCGGTGGCGGTGGGGTTCCACGTGAGCTCGCGCATCGCGAGGCGGTAGCGGTCGGTGGCGAGGAGGGTCATCCGGTCGCCGTCGACCTCGACCCGGACGCCGGTGAGGATGGGCAGGGTGTCGCCCCGGTCGGCCGCGACCGAGACCTGCGCGACGGCCTGGGTGAAGAGGTGGCCGTCGACCGACCCGGTGGGCTCCGGCGAGCTCGGGAGGGTCGGGTAGTCGTCGGCGGGCATCATCAGCAGGCTGAACCGGGACGCGCCGCAGGTGACCTGGACCTTGCTGCCTTCGGTGACGACGTCGATCGGCCGGTCCGGCAGGTTGCGCGAGATGTCGGCCAGGAGGCGGCCGAGGACGAGGACGGTGCCGGCCTCGGCGACCTCGGCGGCGACGGTGACGCGGGCGGAGACCTCGTAGTCGAAGGCCGACAGGGTGAGCGTGCCGTCGTCGGAGGCCTCGAGGAGGATGCCGGCGAGGACGGGCACCGGCGGACGGGCCGGCAGCCCGCGGGCCACCCAGGTGACCGCCTCGGCGAGGACGTCGCGCTCGACGCGGAACTTCACGGCTTACCACCCTGTCCGGCGCGAGGGAGCGCCTGGTCGTGCATCGGAGTCGTCACCACCTGCCGGGGCGCGTCGAGGCGTCGTCCACGCAGGCGGGACCCCGACACTAGTGCACGCCCACGACGCACACCATCGGTTGGCGGCGGCTCGCCGGACGGCTCCGGAGCCGGCAGCAGGGGCGGTCGGCAGCACTCGCTCGGGCTCGGGGTCCCAGGGTGGTCGTGGTCGGGGTGGACCCTGTCATCTCTGGATCTCGTCGTGGTGGTCGCAGCTGTGGATTCTGTGGACGACGGGTCGTCCGTGCAGGTCGCGTCGGCGCGCCGTGGTGTGGACGGGGCGTGGACGGCCGGTGGAGGAACCGGCCGGGGGTGGGGACGGCCACCCGGCGTTCACACGGGGTCCACCGGCGCCGGTCCGCGCGTCCACGCGTCGGGCCCGGTTGTCCACATTCATCCACAGGCCCTGTGGACGACCGCTGGCGGAGCGGGTCGTGCGGAATCCCCACGGTGGAGTTCTCCACAGGCTTGTGCCCAGCGGTGGACGGCGGACGCGCCCGCGGGCGAACGGCGGGTGAATCGCGGATGACGTGAGATCACGCGGAGCGGGACGCCGGCCATCGTTGGACAAGGGTTGTACACCGGATGTGGACAACCTGTGGACGAGAGGGCCCCGGGTGTGGACGCGGACCGCGCGGAATGTCAGCGCGACTGCTGCTTGATCCGGTTGGTCAGCTCGGTCACCTGGTTGTAGATCGCGCGGCGCTCGGCCATCAGCTGGCGGATCTTCTTCTCCGCGTGCATGACCGTCGTGTGGTCGCGGCCCCCGAACTGCTGGCCGATCTTCGGCAGCGACATCTCGGTCAGCTCGCGGCACAGGTACATCGCGATCTGCCGGGCCGTCACGAGGACGCGCGAGCGCGACTGGCCCTGGAGGTCCTCGATCGTCAGCCCGAAGTACGCGGCGGTCTGGGCGATGATCGTCGCCGGCGTCACCTGGCTCGTCGAGTCGTCCGGGATGAGGTCGCGCAGGACGATCTCGGCGAGGCTCATGTCGACCGGCTGCCGGTTGAGGCTGGCGAACGCCGTGACCCGGATCAGCGCGCCCTCGAGCTCGCGGATGTTCGTCGAGATCCGGGAGGCGATGAACTCGTGGACGTCCTCGGGCACCGACAGCCGCTCCTGGATGGCCTTCTTGCGCAGGATGGCGATGCGAGTCTCGAGGTCGGGCGGCTGGACGTCGGTGAGCAGGCCCATCTCGAAGCGGCTGCGCATCCGCGCCTCGAACCCGGTGAGCAGCTTCGGCGGCACGTCGCTCGTGATGACGACCTGCTTGCCGGCGTTGTGCAGCGTGTTGAAGGTGTGGAAGAACTCCTCCTGCGTCTGCACCTTGCCCTGGAGGAACTGGATGTCGTCGATGAGCAGCACGTCGACGTCGCGGTAGCGGCGCTGGAAGTTGGCCGCCTTGTCGTCGCGGATGCTGTTGATGAAGTCGTTGGTGAACTCCTCCGAGTTCACGTACCGCACCTTGACGTGCGGGAAGAGGTTGCGGGCGTAGTGCCCGATGGCGTGCAGCAGGTGGGTCTTGCCGAGGCCGGAGTCGCCGTAGACGAAGAGCGGGTTGTAGGCCTTGGCCGGCTGCTCGGCGACCGCGACCGCCGCGGCGTGCGCGAACCGGTTGCTCGCCCCGATGACGAAGGTGTCGAAGGTGTACTTGGGGTTGAGCCGGGTCAGCTCGACCTGTTCGGGCAGCTGGGTGCCGGGGCGCGGGCGGCGCATCCCCGGGACCTCGACGAGGCCCGGCGCGGTGACGACGCCGTCCGGGCCGGACCCGTTGTGGCCGTGGCCGTGGCCGCTCGCGTCGGAGGTCTCGCCGTCGTCGTCGAGCTCGAGGTCGTCGATCTCCTGGCGCCGGTCGGCGGCGCGCCGCTCGTGGCCGTCGTCGCCGAGGCTGTCCTGGGCGTGCTCGGCGAGGTCGGCGAGGGTGGGGTCGACGGTCACGGCGAGCCGGACGTCGCGGCCGAGGCGCTCGCCGAGGGACTGGGTGACCCGCTCGCGCAGCCGGGTCTCGACGACGTCCTTGGTGAAGTCGTTCGGGACGGCGATGAGCGCGGTGTCGTCGAGGAGGCCGACGAGCCGGGCCAGCGAGAGGAAGGCGCGCTGCTGGACGGGGATTCCGTCCTCGTCGAGCGCCTCCAGCGTGGCCTGCCACACCTGGGTCATCGTCGCGTCCGGCACGTGGTCCCCGTCCTTCCGATGCCCTCGGTTCGCTCGTCGCGCCTCGTGACGCGGCCCCGGGCTGCGGGTCGTCCACACGCTTGTCCACAGGCTGTGGGGACGTCGCGGTGCGGCGTCGCCCGTGTGTCGGTACCCGACCCGCCCGATGCTCCGTGCGATGGTAGAGGGTTGACGCACCCGAGCGGTACCCGGCCGCGGGTTTGGTCGGCGAGCGGCGCCTCGGGTACCTTTGGACGGCCTGTTCCGGCTGTTTTCGCATGCCCATGGACCCTCGCGCCGGTGCGCACCCGTGGGTCTCCGACTGCAGCCGACCGGGCTGCTTCCCCAGACCCCCGGGCCGTCCCGGCCCGCCACCCGCGAAAGAGACACATCGTGAGCAAGCGGACCTTCCAGCCGAACAACCGCCGTCGCGCCAAGACGCACGGCTTCCGCCTCCGGATGCGCACCCGCGCCGGTCGCGCCATTCTCTCCGCCCGCCGTCGCAAGGGCCGCGCAGAGCTCTCGGCCTGAGGCCCACCGGTGCTGCCGGCGCCGCACCGTCTGCGTGAGCGACGGGACTTCGCGTCGGTGGTCCGCGGCCCCGGGAGCACCCGGGCCGGCTCCAGACTGCTCGTGGTCCACGCCACCCGAACCGACGCGCGCGCGGGATGCCCGCCGCGGGTCGGTTTCGTCGTGTCACGGGCCGTCGGCAACGCGGTCGTCCGCAACCGGACCAAGCGCCGGCTGCGGGCCCTCGTCGCCGGCCGCCTGGGGATCATGCCGAGCGGGGTCGACCTCGTCGTGCGGGCCAACCCGGCGGCCGGTGCGGCGTCCTCGGCGGAACTCGGGTCGGCGCTCGACGCGTTGTGGTTCAAGGTGGTCGGCCGGTTCGGAGGTGCGGTGTGAGCGTGGGACGCGTCGTCGCCGCGCCCCTGGTCTGGCTGATCCGGGGGTACCAGACCTTCATCAGCCCGCTGCGTCCGCCGACCTGTCGCTACTACCCGTCGTGCTCGGCCTACGCCGTGACCGCCCTCGAGCGGTTCGGCCCGCTGCGCGGCACGTGGATGGCCGCCCGCCGGCTCGGCCGGTGCCACCCGTGGACGCCGGGCGGCGTCGACCACGTCCCGGACCGCGACCCGCTGACCGGGCGCCCGGTCCCGGGGACCACCGGCCCGAAGCCGTACCGACCGAGCACGGGACCGGCCGCGCCGTCCCACCACTGACCACCGTCACGACCGTGACACCACCCGCCGGCTGAGCCGGCCCACCGAAGGACATCATGGGCGACCTGTTCAACAGCATCCTGAAACCGATCGAGATCCTCGTCGCGTGGATCATGTACGGCTTCCACCAGGTGTTCACCACGCTCGGCCTGCCGGCGGCCGCGGGCATCACCTGGGCGCTGTCGATCGTCGGTCTGGTCATCGTCATGCGGGCGGCGATGATCCCGCTGTTCGTCCGGCAGATCAAGGCGTCGCGCAAGATGCAGATGATCCAGCCCGAGCTGCAGAAGATCCAGAAGAAGTACAAAGGCAAGTCCGACCCCGAGTCCCGCCAGGCGATGACCCAGGAGACGATGGAGCTCTACAAGAAGGAGGGGACCAACCCCCTCAGCTCCTGCCTCCCGATCCTCGTCCAGTCACCCTTCTTCTTCGGCCTGTTCCGGGTGCTCAACGGCCTCCAGGACATCGCCACCGAGAAGAAGGACGCGATCGGTCCGATCACGAAAACCGTTGCGGCGCAGGCGGAGTCGGCATCGATCTTCGGTGCGCAGCTGTCGGACTCGTTCCTGCGCGCGAACAACCTGTCGACCCAGATCGTCACCGTGGTCCTCATCGTGCTGATGTCGGCGACGACCTTCACGACCCAGCGCCAGCTGATGACGAAGAACATGCCGCAGTCGGCGCTCGACAGCCCGTTCGCCAAGCAGCAGAAGATGCTGCTCTACATCTTCCCGATCATCTTCGCCGTCTCCGGCGTCAACTTCCCGATCGGTGTCCTCCTCTACTGGTTCACGACGAACGTGTGGTCGATGACCCAGCAGTTCTACGTGATCCGCCGGATGCCGGCGCCGGGTTCCGCCGCCGAGCGGGCCTACCACGAGCGCCTCGCCCGGAAGGGCAAGCCGATCCCCGGCACCGTCGCCGCGACGGCGGTGGCCGATGGGGAGGGCGGCTCCGCGGAGGACGCGGGCCCGCAGTCCGGGCAGCGGACCCAGCCCAAGTCCAAGAAGCGCGCCAAGAAGAAGTGACCCCGCCCCTGGGTCAGCCGGTGGCGCCGCCCGCCGCCCGGTGACCCGGGACCGCGCTGTCGCCCGCGAGGGCGGCAGCCCGCACCAGACCCGATCCACTCCCAGCCAGGAGCACACAGTGAGCGAGAACATGACGGAGGCCGACCGGGCCGCCGAGGCCCCCGAGGTCGACACCACGGTCGAGGCGGCCACGCCGCCCGCCGCGGACCCGAGCACCGACTCGGCGGCCACGGGCGACGTCGCGGGCGGAGCCCCCTCGTCGGACGAGCTGGCCACGAGCGCGGAGGCCGTCGCGGCCGAGCCGAGCGGCGACGTCCGCACGGACGAGGACTCCACGGAGGACGCGCAGGATGCGGAGAACACAGGGGACGCGCAGGATGCCGTCGCGGCACCGCGCCGCGGCGTGCGCCGCGAGCAGCTGGAGCGCGAGGGTGAGGTGGCCGCCGACTTCCTCGAGACCCTCCTGGACATCTGCGACCTCGACGGTGACCTCGACGTCGACATCGACGGCGACCGCGCGGCGGTCGCCATCGTCGACAGCGACGAGGGCCGGGTGCCGCGTCGCCTCGTCGGCCAGGACGGCCAGGTGCTCGAGGCCCTCCAGGAGCTGACCCGCCTCGCGGTGCAGTCGCAGACCGGTGAGCGCAGCCGCCTCATGCTCGACGTCGCCGGCCACCGCGCCGGTCGGCGGGCCGAGCTCGTCCGACTCGCGAGCGACGCGATCGCGTCGGTGCGGGCGTCCGGCGAGCCGGCCGCGTTGGAGCCGATGTCCGCCTTCGAGCGCAAGGTCGTCCACGACGAGGTGCTCGCCGCCGGGCTGCGCTCGGAGTCGGAGGGCAGCGAGCCCCGCCGCTACGTCGTCATCAGCCCGGCGTGAGGGTGCGTTTCACGTGAAACACGACGGTCCCCCGTTGACGCCACCGGCCGCCCCCTCGGGGGCGGCCGCGGTGTTCGGGGAGCGGTTGGCGCTCGCCGAGCGCTTCGCCGCGATCCTCGCGGACACCGGCGTCAGCCACGGCCTCCTCGGGCCGCGCGAGGTGCCGCGCCTCTGGGCGCGCCACCTCCTCAACTGCGCGGTCGTCGAGGACGCCTTTCCCGAGGGCGCGCGCCTCGTCGACGTCGGGTCGGGGGCCGGGTTGCCCGGGGTGGCGCTTGCCGTGGCCCGGCCGGACCTCGAGGTCCACCTCGTCGAACCGATGCTCCGGCGTACCACGTGGCTCGAGGGCGTCGTACGCGAGCTCGGGCTGGACCGGGTCACCGTGCACCGCGGCCGGGCCGAGGAGCTCGCCGGGACGGTCTCCGCTCCCTGGGTGACGGCGCGCGCGGTGGCCCGGCTGGACAAGCTGGCCGGGTGGTGTGTCCCGCTGCTCGAGCCGGGGGGCACGCTCGTCGCGATGAAGGGGCGCAGCGCGCGCGAGGAGCTCGCCGAGGACCGCCCGGCCCTGGAGGCGCTCGGCCTGTCGTCGGCCGTCGTGTCCGAGCACGGCGCCACCTTGCTCGAGGAGCCGGTGCTGACCGTCGACCTCGTGTTCGACGGCGCCCGTCGGCCGGCGGGACGGGGTGCCCGCGGGGGCAGGGGCTCCGGCGCCCGGTCGACCTCCGGCGGGCGTCGCTCCGGGAGGCGCCGTCGTCCCGGAGACGCCTCCTCCTGAGGGTCCTCCCTCGAGCGTGGCCGACCGCCCGCGGGGAAGGGACCGGCGCCGGTCTGCCGCAGGGTCCGCGGAGAGGGTTCTCCCCGGGGGGTCGTGGCGACGACAACGGGGCGTTCTCGATGACCGCCGTGTGGGCCCGACGCTGCCCCGCGAGGGCGGCCGGCCGTCCCGCCACCGGTGAGGAGGTCGATGCACCCTCGGGGGGCGGCCGGAGGCCCAGCCACCCGCGACCACGACCGGCGACCCGGTCCGCGGCGAGCGCGCGCCTCGTCCCTGCCTGTCGGGGAGACGACTGTTTCACGTGAAACATCCGGCTGGTCCGTTCGGCTCCGACCCCATGCACCGCCCCGAGAGTCGCCCGCCCGGCTCCGGGGTCGGCGGGCCGGCGTCGCCGGCGCCATCGATTCTCCGAGCGCGCGCGGAACGCGACGACACCGGACGTGCGGCGCTCGACGTCGACCACGGCTCGGGGGCGCGACCCGGACGGCGGAACGGGCGACGGCGTCGGCCGACGAGTCGCGCGGCCGCCGTGAGGCCGAGGGCGGGTGGCGTCCGAGTCCCCGGGGTGGCGAGCCCGTCCGGTCAGTGGTGGCGAGCTCGTCCGAGCACGCGTGGCCTCGAGCTCGTCCGAGCATGCGTGGTGGCGAGCTCCGTCCGGACACGCGTGACGGGCCGGTGCCGGCACCTGTGCCCGCGAGCCCG
>JACXUW010000101.1 GCA_014763705.1 Micrococcales bacterium
AAGTTGACCTGCCCGACGTAGCGGGGGGCCGGCGCACCGGGGTCGGAGGAGGTGTGGGCCGACCTCGCCGACGGCTCGCGCGTGGGCGGCCAGGTCCTCGTCGGGGCCGACGGCGTGTGGTCGCGGGTGCGCCGTGCCCTCGACCCCGGTGCGCCGGCCCCCCGCTACGTCGGGCAGGTCAACTTCGGGGGCATCACCGACGACACGGAGTGGAGCGAGCGCCTCGCCCCCGAGGCCTGGCACTTCGTCTTCGGCCGGCGCTGCTTCACCGGCTGCTTCCCGCTGACCGACGGGCGGGTCGTCTGGTTCGTCAACGTCCCCCGCCCGCCCGTGGGGGCCGACGAGCGGGCCCGGACGACCGAGGAGCAGTGGCGGGCGGAGCTGGTCGACCTGGCCTCCGCCGACGTGGGACCCGCGGCCGAGCTCATCGCCGCGGGCCGGCTGGAGCTGTCCGCCGACAGCACCCACGACCTCGGCCACGTGCCGCGCTGGCGCGGTCCGGCGAGCGTGCTCGTCGGCGACGCGGTGCACGCGCCGTCCCCGAGCTCGGGACAGGGTGCCGCGATGGCCCTCGAGGACGCCGCGGTCCTCGTCCGCGCACTGAGGGCCCACGGCCTCCCGGGTCTCGCGGAGTACGAGCAGGCCCGCCGCCGCCGCGTCGAGGGCATCGTCCGCTCCGGGGCCCGGACGACGAGCGCGAAGGCCCCCGGTGCGGTCGGTCGCGGGGTGCGCGACGCGATGATGCGCGCACTCGCGGCGACCGGGGTGCTCGAGCGCGACGTGCTGCGGACCACCGCGCACCGGCTCGAGCCGGCGCCCCTCGCGAGCACCTGACCGGCGACCTGATCGGCGACCAGATCGGCGACCTGACCGCCGACGAGAGCGCCGAGCGGTGTCAGGTGCGCCGGGCGAGGGTCAGGGCGAAGTCGTCGTCGGCGTCGGTCCAGGTGCGCTCGACGGCGAACCCGGCCTCGGCGAGCTCCGCGGCGATGCCCTCGGGCCGGAACTTCGTCGAGATCTCGACGCAGATCTCCTCGCCGGTGCCGAGCTCGACGACGATCTCCGCCCCGGGCACGGTGACCACCTGCGGCTCCTCGGCCCGCAGCCGCATGTCGACCCGCTCCATCCGGGGGTCCCAGAACGGGACGTAGCTGAACGCCCCCGGGTCGAAGTCGGCCCCGAGCTCGCGGTTGACCACGGTGAGGCAGTTGCGGATGAAGCGCTCGGTGACGCCGGCGGAGTCGTCGTACGCGGCGACGAGGCGGTCGAGGGGCTTGACGAGGTCGGTGCCGAGCAGCAGCCACTCGCCCGGCTCGAGGGAGTCGGCGAGCGCCCCGAGGAAGGCGTGCCGCTCCTCGAGGTAGAAGTTGCCGATCGTGCTGCCGAGGAAGGCGACCATCCGGCGGTCACCGCGCGGGAGGTGCGCGAGGTGCAGGGTGAAGTCGCCGACGACGGCTTCGACCGCCATCCCCGGGTAGCGCTCGCTGAGCATCGTGGCCGCCTGCCGGAGGGTGGCGTCCGAGACGTCGACCGGCACGAAACGCCGGACCGGGCCGTGGCTGCGCCCGGGGTCGCGGAAGGCGTCGAGGAGGGTGCGGGTCTTGTCGCTGGTGCCGCTGCCGAGCTCGACGACGGTGCTCGCGTCGCAGGCCTCGGCGACCTCGGCCGCGTGGGCGGCGAGGATGGCCCGCTCGGCCTCGGTGGGGTAGTACTCGGGCAGCCGGGTGATCTCGTCGAACAGGCCGGCACCGACGTCGTCGTAGAGCCACTTGGGCGGCAGCCGGCGCGGCCGGCCGCCCAGCCCGCGGCGGACGTCGTCGACGAGCGACCCCGAGGCCCAGTCGGGGTCGAGGAGCACCTGGACGCGGGGCTCGACCACCCCGCTCATTCGGCCTCCCCCCGCTGCTCGTCGGCGGCCGGTGGGGCGCCGCCGTCGGCGAGCCGCACCCCGGAGAGCGCCCAGCGTGCCGCGTGCGGGAAGAAGTTGCGGTAGGTGAGCCGGGCGTGGGCCGGCGGGGTGAGCGCACAGCCGCCGCGCAGGACCATCTGGTTCGACATGAACTTCCCGTTGTACTCCCCGATGGCCCCCGCGGGCGGGTGGAAGCCGGGGTAGGCGTGGTAGCCCGAGGAGGTCCACTCCCAGCAGTCGCCGTAGACCTGGCGCAGCCGGTGCTCACCGTCCGGGGCCGGCGCGGCCGTCGGGTGGAAGTGCTCGAGGTCGGCGAGGTTGCCGCCGGAGTGCGCCGCGTCGGCCTGCCCGTCGGCGACGACGGCGTGCTCCCACTCACCCTCGCTCGGCAGCCGCTTGCCGGCCCAGGTGGCGTATGCCTCGGCCTCGTAGAAGCTGACGTGGCTCACCGGGAGGCCGGGGTTGACCGGCCACGTGCCGTGGAGGGTGTGCTCGAGCCAGACGCCGTCGTGCTCGACCCAGTACAGGGGCGCCCGCCAGCCGTCGGCGCGGACGCGGGCCAGGCCGTCGGAGAGCCACAGCTCGGGCCGCTCGTAGCCGCCGTCGGCCATGAACTCGAGCCACTCGCCGTTGGTCACGAGCCGGTCGGCGAGGCGGTACGGCTCGAGCCACTGGCGGTGCCGGGGCAGCTCGTTGTCGAAGGAGAAGCCGTCTCCCTCGTGGCCGATCTCGACGAGCCCGCCGTCGACGTCGACCCAGCCCATCCGGTCGGGGTCGGAGGCCGGCGGGCGAGTGCCGCCGTAGACCGGCTCGAGGGGGTTGCGGGAGAGGACGTGCTTGATGTCCATGAGCAGCAGCTCCTGGTGCTGCTGCTCGTGGTGGAAACCGAGCTCGATCGTGGGCGTCAGCTTCTCGAGGCTGCCCTCGTCGAGGCCGGCGACGAGGTCGCGCATCCGGGCGTCGACGTTGCCGCGGTAGACCCCGACGTCGTGCGCGCCGGGCCGGGTGACGAGGCCGCGGTCGGGGCGGGCGTAGCGCGGGCCGAGGCTCTCGTAGTAGCTGTTGAAGAGGAACCAGTACCTCTCCTGGAACGGTGCGAAGCCGGGTTCGTGGCCGCTGAGCACGAAGGTCTCGAAGAACCACGTCACGTGCGCCCGGTGCCACTTGGTCGGCGACACGTCGGGCATCGACTGGACGGTCTGGTCCTCCGGGGAGAGCGGCGCGGAGAGGTGCTCGGTGTGTGCACGCACCTCGTCGAAACGGGTGGTCAGGCTCGTGGCGTCCCACGTCGTCGTGGTCATGGCCGGGGTCCTCTCGTCGGGGTAGCCGGTCAGGACCTCCATCCTCACCCGGAGCACCGACAGGCACACCTCGGGGGCCGTGACGTCACGGGATGTTCATCAGCCGCCGGGGCGTGGAGTGGGGCGGGTGAGGACCTCGTGGCCGTCGTCGGTGACCGCCACGGTGTGCTCGCTGTGCGCGGTGCGGCATCCGGTCGCGCTGCGCAGGGTCCAGCCGTCGGCGTCGGTGACGAGCCGGTCGGTGTCGGCCATGACCCACGGCTCGATGGCGAGGAGCAGTCCCGGCCGCAGGGTGTAGCCGCGGCCCGGGCGGCCGGTGTTCGCGACGTGCGGGTCCTGGTGCATCGTCGAGCCGATGCCGTGGCCACCGAACTGGGTGTTGACGGAGTACCCGGCGCCCTCGAGGACCGACCCGATCGCGTGCGACACGTCGCCGAGGCGCACGCCGGGGGCGACCGTGTCGACGGCCGCGGCGAGGGCGCGCTCGGTCGTGGCGATGAGGGCCTCGTCCTGCGGGGTCCCGGTGCCGACGACGAAGCTGACGGCGGAGTCGGCGGCGACCCCGTGGAGCAGGACGGCGAGGTCGAGCGTGAGCAGGTCGCCGTCGGCGAGCACCCGGTCGTGCGGGAGGCCGTGGAGGACGGCGTCGTTGACCGACGTGCAGATGTAGTGGCCGAACGGGCCTCTGCCGAAGGACGGTTCGTAGTCGACGTAGCAGGACTGCGCGCCGGCGTCCTCGATCATCCGGCGGGTCCACGCGTCGATCTCGAGGAGGTTGGTGCCCACGGTCGCGCGCTCGCGGACGGTGGCGAGGATGTCACCGACCAGCCGGCCCGTCGCGCGGGCGCGCTCGAGCTGGCGCGCGTCGAGGATCTCGATCACGCCGCACCTCCTCCTCGTCCTCTTCGCGAACGTGTGTGAAGAACGTCGGCCCTCCGACGATCTTCACACACGTTCGCGAAGGCCGACGCCGGGTCAGGTGAGGGGTGCCAGGCCGGTGACGACCAGGGCGGGCTCGCCGGCCTCGTCGGTGGCGGCCAGGTCGAGCTCGGCGGTGATCCGCCAGTCGTGGTCCCCGTCCTCGTCGTCGAGGACCTGCTCGACCCGCCAGGCGCCCTCCCCCTCCTCGACGCGGAACAGCGCCGGACCGCGGGCCGCCGGCCCGGTCGACACCTCGCCGTACTCGGCCCGGTACTCCGCCGCCGCGTCCTCCCACTGCTCGGCGGTGAGGCCGCCGTCCATCGCAGCCAGCGCCTCGTAACGGCCGAGTGCCAGCAGCTCGACGCGTCGGAACATGCTCTGCCGCACCATGACCCGCAGCGCCCGAGGGTTGGCGGACAGGGCGCGTCCTTCCGTCGACGGGCGGACCTCCTGGCCCGCCACGTCGTCGTCGGGGTGCGCCAGCGCCTCCCACTCGTCGAGGAGGCTGGAGTCGGTGTGCCGGACCACCTCGCCGAGCCACTCGACGAGGTCGTCGAGCTCCTCCGTGCGCGCCGAGTGCGGCACGGTGGAGCGCAGCGCGCGGTAGGCGTCGGTGAGGTAGCGCAGGACGATGCCCTCGGCGCGGGCCAGCTTGTGGTGGGCGACGAACTCCCCGAACGACATCGCCCGCTCGAACATCTCGCGGACGACGGACTTCGGTGAGAGGTCGCGAGGGTCGACCCACGGGTGGGTCTGCCGGTACGTGCGCAGCGACAGCTCGAGCATCTCGGCGAGCGGCTTGGGCCAGGTGACGTCGTCGAGGGCGTCCATCCGCTCCTCGTACTCCATCCCGTCGGCCTTCATCGCGGCGACGGCCTCGCCGCGGGCCTCGAACTGCTGGGCCTGCAGCACCTGCCGGGGGTCGTCCAGGGTGGCCTCGATGACACTGACGACGTCGAGCGCGTAGTCGGGCGACGCGGGGTCGAGGAGCTCGAGGGCGGCGAGCGCGAACGCGGAGAGGGCCTGGTTGAGGGCGAAGCCGTCGTGCAGGTCGAGGGCGACCTGGAAGGGTCCCTCCGCGTACCGGCGCCCCTCACGGCGCAGGAACCGCTCGAGCGGCGTCGCCTCGACCGGGTCCTCGTCGACCGGCTCGGGCTCGTCGGTGGCGGCCGCCGGCTGGGATGGCTCGGTCGGGGCGAGGCCGGCGGCGGCGAGCGCCTCGCCGAGCGTGCCGAGGGCGCCGGCGTCCACGGGTCGGGGGGCGGGGTCGGCCGGCTGCTCGGGGACGGCGTCTGGTGCTGCGGGAGCCGGATCGGGCTCCGGGGGAAGCCAGTCCGACACGGACGAGCCGTCGTCCGGTTCGACGACGCCGGCGCGCACGAGCGACCCGAGGACCTGTACCGCGCGCTCCACGAGCCGTTCTCGCCGCTCCGGCCCCTCGTGGTTGTCGAGGACGAGGGTGTGCAGTGCGTCCTGCTGGCCCTCCCACTGGTCGAGCACGTTGAGGACCATGGCGTGCGTGACCCGCATCCTCGGCTGCAGCGGCTCCGGCACCGCCGTGACCAGCTTGTCGTACGTGGCCTCGGTCCAGGTGAGCACGCCCTCCGGCGGCTTCTTCCGGACGATGCGGCGCTCCTTCTTCGGGTCGCCGCCGGCCTTGGCCAGCGCCTTGCTGTTCTCGATGACGTGCTCCGGCGCCTGGACGACGACGTAGCCGACGGTGTCGAAGCCGGCGCGGCCCGCCCGGCCGGCGATCTGGTGGAACTCGCGGGCCCGCAGGACCCGCTGCTTGCGGCCGTCGTACTTGGTCAGCGAGGTGAGCAGGACCGTGCGGATCGGCACGTTGATGCCCACCCCGAGCGTGTCGGTACCGCAGATGACGGCGAGCAGCCCGGCCTGCGCGAGGGTCTCGACGAGGCGCCGGTACTTCGGGAGCATCCCCGCGTGGTGGACGCCGATGCCGTGCAGCACGAGCCGGCGCAGCGTCTGCCCGAAGCCCTTGCCGAACCGGAAGCCGCCGACCGCCGCCTTGAGGGCGGCCTTGCGCTCGCCCGAGACGACGTCGACCGAGGCGAGGGCCTGCGCCTGCTCGACCGCACCGGCCTGGGTGAAGGAGACGACGTAGACGGGCGCGCGCTCGTCGCGCAGGAGGAGCTCGAGGGTGTCGTGCACGGGCGTGAGCACCCACTCGTACTCGAGCGGGACCGGCCGTTGCGCCCCGGTGACCGCGACGACCTCGCGGCCGGTGCGGCGGTGCAGGTCGCGCTCGAGGTCGTGGGTGTCGCCGAGGGTGGCCGACATGAGGAGCATCTGCGTGTCGGGCATGAGGAGCAGCGGCACCTGCCACGCCCAGCCGCGGTCGGGCTCGCCGTAGAAGTGGAACTCGTCCATGACGACGAGACCGACGTCGGACGCGTCGCGCTCGCGCAGGGCGTGGTTGGCGAGGACCTCGGCGGTCGCGCAGATGATCGGCGCACCGGGGTTGACGGCCGCGTCGCCGGTGAGCATCCCGACGTGCTCGGCGCCGAAGGTCTCGACGAGGGCGAAGAACTTCTCCGAGACGAGGGCCTTGATGGGGGCGGTGTACCAGGAGCGGCGACCGGTGGCGAGGGCGAGGGCGTGCGCGGCGACCGCGACGAGCGACTTGCCGGAGCCGGTGGGGGTGGCGAGGACGACGTGGGCGTCCTGGGCGAGGGCGAGGACGGCCTCCTCCTGCGCCGGGTAGAGCGCGAAGCCGCGCTCGCCGGCCCACTCGACGAACACGTCGAGGGCGGCGTCGGCGCCCCCGGCCGGGGTCCCGGCGGCGGCGCCGGTGAGGCGGTCGGTGAGCGTCATCGCGCTCGATTCTCCCCCACGGGACGACGGGCGGCGCCGGCCGCCCGGTGGTGTCGGCCCGCAGGCCGGACCTGAGGACGAGGCCGGGACCTGTCGTCTCCCCACCTCCGTGCCTCCCGCAAGGGATCCCTTGCGGGAGGCAAGCGATCCCTTGCGGGAGGCAAGCGATCCCTTGCGGCGCGCAGTCGATCCGTTGCGTCGGGCAGGGGATCGATTGCGGCGAGCACGGGATCGCGTGCGTGGAGCACGGAGTTCCGGAGGACCACCCATGCCGCCGCTGCCGGGCCTGCGCCCGGGACGTGCTCGCTGTCGGTCGGCGCGGCTACCGTGCACGGCATCCGAGGGGAGCACCGATGGCCGACGAGACCTTTGCCGACTACCTGAGCCGCCGCAGGGCGGCATCCGACGCCTTCGTCACCGGCGACGTCGCGCCCCTGCACGCCGTGTCGGCCACGACCGACCCCGCGACGATCTTCGGTCCGCCCGGCACCGTCGTCCAGGGGGCCGACGCCGTCAACGCGGTGAACGCCGGCGGCGCGGCGCGCTTCACCGGTGCCGAGCGCAACGACCTCGAGACGCTGCACTCCGGGGAGGACGGCGACCTCGCGTGGTGGGTCGGCGTGCAGCGCTCCGTGGTCTCGATGGACGACGGCGGCGAGCCAGTCCCGATGGACCTGCGCGTCACCGAGCTCTACCGCCGCGAGGGGGGCCGCTGGGCGCTGTTCCACCGGCACGCCGACCTCCTGCACGAGGGGTGAGCCGCGGTCGTGTGCCCGGACGGTCGCCCGCGCGACCGCCTGGGCACACGACCCGACGCGACGGGGGTGACCGCGCGGCGGTGCGGTGGGACGATGCGGGGATGGCCACCGCCGACGGCCCCGAGGTCCTGCACCGCCTCCTCGCGGCGTTCAACGACCACGACCTCGAGCGCATCATGGAGTTCTTCGCGGACGGCTGCGTCCTCGAGACACCGGCCGGGCAGCATCCGTGGGGCACGCGGTTCGTCGGCCGCGACGAGGTGCGGGCCGGCCTGGCCCAGCGCTTCACCGGGCTGCCGGACGTCCACTACGGCGACGACGAGCACTGGCTCACCGACGGTCACGGCGTCTCGCGCTGGTTGCTCACCGGCACCACGCCCGCCGGGGACCGCGTCGAGGTGCGCGGGTGCGACCTGTTCGACCTCGACGCCGACGGGCGGATCACCCGCAAGGACTCCTACTGGAAGATCGTCTCGACCTGAGCGGCGTCAGCGGATGCCGACGTGCGTCACGGTCACCCGGCCCGCCTCGACCTCCCAGCGCTGGTCCAGCCGCACGGTGTCGAGCAGCCGCCGGTCGTGCGTCACCAGGAGGAGCGTGCCGTCGTAGGCCTCGAGCGCCGACTCCAGCTGCTCGATGGCCGGCAGGTCGAGGTGGTTGGTCGGCTCGTCGAGGACGAGGAGGTTGACCCCACGGGCCTGGAGCAGCGCCATCGCCGCGCGCGTCCGCTCCCCCGGCGACAGCCGACCGACGAGGCTGGTCACCTGGTCGGCCCGCAGCCCGAACTTCGCGAGCAGGGTGCGCACCTCGGCGGTGGTCATGGCGGGCACGGCGGCCTCGAACGCGACCGCGAGCGGCAGGTCGTCGGCGAGACCGGTCCGGGCCTGGTCGATCTCGCCCAGCGCCACCGACGCCCCGAGGCTCGCCCGCCCGGACACCGGCTCCAGCCGACCGGTGAGCAGCCGGAGCAGGGTCGTCTTGCCGGCGCCGTTGGGGCCGGTGACACCGATCCGGTCGCCGACGCCGACCTGCAGGGACACCGGTCCGAACTCGTACTCCCCGAACCGGACCGTCGCCTCGTCGAGCGTCGCCACGACCGAGCTCGACCGCGGGGCCCCGGCGATGGCGAACCGCAGCTCCCACTCCTTGCGCGGTTCCTCGACCTCCTCGAGCCGGGCGATGCGCGACTCCATCTGGCGCACCTTGCGGGCCTGCTTCTCCGCGGACTCGGACTGGGCCCGGCGCCGGATCTTGTCGTTGTCCGGGCTCTTGCGCATCGCGTTCCGGACGCCCTGCGAGCTCCACTCGCGCTGCGTGCGGGCGCGCCCCTCGAGGTCGGCCCGGCGCTCGGCGTACTCCTCGTACGCCTCGCGCGCGTGCCGGCGGGCGACCGCGCGCTCCTCGAGGTAGGCGTCGTACCCGCCGTCGTACACCGCGACCGCGTGCTGGGCGAGGTCGAGCTCGACGACGCGGGTCACGACGCGCGAGAGGAACTCCCGGTCGTGCGAGACGAGGACCACCCCCGAGCGCAGGCTGCCGACGAAGTCCTCCAACCGCGACAGCCCGGCGAGGTCGAGGTCGTTCGTCGGCTCGTCGAGGAGGACGACGTCGAACCGGCTGAGGAGCAGGGCGGCGAGCGCGGCCCGGGCGGCCTGGCCCCCGGACAGCGACGTCATCGGGGTGTCCGCGGCGACGTCGAGACCGAGGTCGGCGAGCACGGGGGCCAGCCGCTCGTCG
>JACXUW010000102.1 GCA_014763705.1 Micrococcales bacterium
AAAGGCGAGTGGATAACCACCCCTCTCCCCCTCGGGCCCTTCCCCATGAATGGGAAAGGGCCATCGGACGGCCGCTGGCTAGCGGCCGCTTTCCTTACTGGCGAACGCCTTCGATCGAAATGGTCAGCTCGACGGTCTCCGAAGCCGGGCCGAGGTCCATGGCGATGTCGAAGTCCTTCAGCTTCAGGGTCGTGGTGCCTTCGAAACCGGCGCGGTAGCCGCCCCACGGGTCCTTGCCTTCACCGATGAACTTGGCCGCGATCACCACCGGCTTGGTCACGCCGGCGAAGAAGTCGTTGCCCTTGTCGTCGACGACGACGAAGGCGGGGAAGTCCTCGACCTCGATCTTCCAGACCGCCTCCATCCCGAGCTCGGGGTACTCGAGCACCTCGACGCTCTTGATGCAGTCCTGTGCGAGACGCGCGGCCGGTCCGCCGATCGAGCCGAGGTAGAACCCGCCGTGGGCGCGGCACGCGTCGGTGACCTGCTGGCTGCGGTTGCCCTTGGCGAGCATGACCATCGAGCCGCCGGCGGCCTGGAACTGGTCGACGTAGGAGTCCATCCGGCCGGCCGTCGTCGGGCCGAACGAGCCGGACGGCATCCCCTCCGGGGTCTTGGCCGGGCCCGCGTAGTAGACCGGGTGGTCCTTGAGGTACTGCGGCATCTCCTCGCCCGCGTCGAGCCGCTCCTTGATCTTCGCGTGGGCGATGTCGCGGGCGACGACGAGCGGGCCGGTGAGGCTGAGGCGGGTCTTGACGGGGTGCTTCGTCAGCTCGGCGAGGATCTCGTCCATCGGTCGGGTGAGGTCGATCGGCACGACCGCGCCGGCGCCGGTGCCGGACACACCCTCGGCGTCCTCGAGGCCGGCATGGGTCTGGTCGGGGAGGAACCGGGCGGGGTCGGTCTCGAGCTGTTCGATGAACACGCCCTCGGGAGTGATCTTCCCGAGGACCTGTCGGTCGGCGGAGCACGAGACGGCGATGGCGACGGGCAGGCTCGCGCCGTGCCGGGGAAGCCGGACGACGCGGACGTCGTGGCAGAAGTACTTGCCGCCGAACTGCGCGCCGATGCCGAACTGCCGGGTCAGCTCGAGGACCCTCTCCTCGAGCTCGGTGTCGCGGAAGCCGTGGCCGGTGGCGGGGTCGCCCTGCTTGGGTAGCTGGTCGAGGTACTTGGCACTGGCGTACTTCGCTGTCTTGAGGGCGAACTCGGCGCTCGTGCCGCCGATGACTATGGCGAGGTGGTAGGGCGGGCAGGCGGCCGTGCCGAGGCTGCGGAGCTTCTCGTCGAGGAAGCGCGTCATGGCGTCCGGGTTGAGGATCGCCTTGGTCTCCTGGAAGAGGAACGACTTGTTGGCGCTGCCGCCCCCCTTGGCCATGAAGAGGAACTTGTAGGTCGTCTCGTGCCCGGGTGCGGTGTCGGCGTAGAGCTCGACCTGGGCCGGGAGGTTGGAGCCGGTGTTGCGCTCCTCCCACATGGTGACCGGGGCCATCTGGCTGTAGCGCAGGTTGAGCCGCGTGTAGGCGTCGTAGACACCGCGGCTCAGCGCCTCCTCGTCGGTGCCGTCGGTGAGCACGTGCTGCCCGCGCTTGCCCATGACGATGGCGGTGCCGGTGTCCTGGCACATCGGCAGGACACCACCGGCCGCGATGTTCGCGTTCTTCAGCAGGTCGAGGGCGACGAACTTGTCGTTGTTGCTCGCCTCCGGGTCCTCGAGGATGTTGGCGAGCTGCTGGAGGTGGGCGGGGCGCAGGTAGTGGGCGATGTCGTGCATCGCGGTCTCGGTGAGCAGGCGCAGCGCCTCGGGGGAGACCTGGAGGAAGCGGCGGCCGCCGGGGCCCTCGAGGGTCTCGACGCCCTCGGTGGTCAGCAGCCGGTAGGGCGTCTCGTCCGCGCCGACGGGCAGGAGGTCCTCGTAGGCGAACTCGGTCATCGCAGCTCCTCTCGGGTGGGGGCGTAGGCGCCGGCGTGCCGGACCGTGACGCCGCTCGTCGCGAGGGCGCGGTCGATCGCAGGCCGCACGTCGTCGAGGCCCGCGGCGGCGAGGCGCGCCCGGGCGTCGGTGCTGCCGAGCAGGCCGGAGTCGAGGAGACCGGAGAGCAGACCCGCCATGAAGGAGTCGCCGGCGCCGACGGTGTCGACGACGTCCTTGATGCGCGCCGCGGCGCGGGCCTCCTCGCCGGTCGCGGCCCGCCAGACGACGCCCTCACCGCCCAGCGTGACGACGGTGAGCGAGGCGCCGAGGGCCGCCCAGCGGGCCATCACGGCGGAGGCCGGTTCGCCGGGGTAGAGCCACTCGATGTCGTCCTCGGAGCACTTGACGACGTCCGAGAGGGTGACGAGGTGCTCGACCCGCGGACGGACCTCGTCGACGTCGCCCATGATCGTCGGGCGCACGTTGGGGTCGTAGGACACCGTGCCCTGGGCCCGCGCTCGGCGCATCGCGTCCTCGACCTCGGCGTCCCCCGGGGTCAGGGTCGTCGCGATCGAGCCCGTGTGCAGGTGGCCGGTGCCGGCCGGGAGGCGGACCGGCGGGAGGTCCCAGTGCAGGTCGAAGACGTACGAGGCGGCACCGGAGCCGTCGAGGGTCGCGAGCGCGGTGGAGGTGGGGTGCTGCGGGCTGCGGCTACCGGGCAGCAGGTGGACCCCTCCGGCCTCGACGTGGTCGGCGCAGCGGCGGCCTCGCTCGTCCTCGCCGACGAGGCAGGCGAGGTGCGTGTCGTGGCCGAGGCGGGCCAGCCCGACGGCGACGTTGGCCGGGGAGCCGCCGACGTGCTCGGCGCTGCGGCCGTCGGGGTGGCTGACGATGTCGACGAGGAGCTCGCCGACGACGACGACCGGCGGCGCGGTGGCGCTCACGGCATCCTGACCTCTCTCGCGGCGGCGGGTGGTCCGGCGCCGGCCGGAGCGGCCGACGGCGGCATGTCGAACCCTATCGCCGGGGTCGATTGCGGGTTTGCGGTGTCCGTCGGCGACCATGGGGTGGTGACCACGCCCAGCGCCCCCCAGGTGCCGAAGAGCCGGTACTCGATGGGGTCGACGAAGAACCTCGTCCTGTCGCTGCTCGCGGTGCTCGGGATGGTGCTCGTGCTCGTGCTCCTCGTGCCCCGGGTGGACAGCGTCGGCGGGCCGCCCGTCGACGTGCACGCGAAGGCCCTCGAGGTGGCGAAGTCCTCGGGCTGGCCGATCGTGGAGCCGGTGGGTCTTCCGGACGGCTGGACTCCGACCTCGGTGCGCTACGTCCCGGTGACCGACGGCTTCCGCACGTGGCACGTCGGCTACCGCACCCCCTCCGGCACCTTCGTCGCCGTCGAGCAGACCAAGGACCCGAGCCGCGCGTGGGTCGCCGCCCAGACCAACCGGGCTCCGCGCGAGGGGACCGTGGACATCGCCGGACGCACCTGGGACAAGTACGTGCGCGACAACAAGGTGCAGAACAGCCTGCTCTCGGTGCCGCCGAGCGGCTCCGGCGAGCTGGCCACCCTCGTCACGGGCACGGCGACCTTCGAGGACATGACCACCTACGTCGAGCACCTGCAGCCGGTGAGCTGACCCCTGTGGCCGCGCCGTAACGCCGGCTCTGCACCTACTGGTCCCCGAACCTCCTCCACCGTCCTTCGGAGATGACGTCGGTCCTGCCGTCGATCACGCGAAGCGCCGTCTGGTCGTCGATCGCGTAGCCGGGGCCGTCGAGGGTGGCTGCCCACCTCTGCGCGTCGACCAGGGTGTTCTCGGGAAAGACGTCGAGGTGCGGGAAGATCGAGAAGTCCACGACCCCCAGGCCGCGGTCGTTCTGCGCACCCGGCCAGGCGACGAAGTCCTCGCCGATGCGCGGGGTCATCACGAGGCTCCCGGCACTGACGCCGACCCAGAGCGTGTCGACGAGCGATGGGATGAGGTCGGCGAGCCCGGACTCCCGCATCCAGTGGCACAGGTAGGTGGTCTCGCCACCGGCCGCAAGGAGCACGTCCGCCTCGCGGACCCAGGGAACCCAGTGCTCCCGGCCGATCGTGGGCAGCGTGGTGAGCTCCAGGACGCCGAGGGACCTCCAGCCCAACGAGGTCAGGCCACCCCACGCACGTCCGCTCAGGTGGTCCCGCATCAGAACTGCCTCGTGCCGGGGACGGCCCCACAGGGCCGTCGGGATGCACAACGCGGTGGAGTCGGTGATCGGCTTGCCCAGCATGTCGGCGATCGCAGTGCTGATGCTGGCGTTCGTGACTCCTCCGGACGTCAGCAGAAGCTTCACGGATCCTCCTCTCGCGCGACCGACGGTCCGTGCTCTGTGGACCTGAGATCCCCGCGGAACTCATCGACGGGGAGCCGGCCGCGAGGCGGAGGTCAGGTGGGGATGCGGTGCTGGGGCTCGGTGGTGCGGGTCGCTGAGTTCGGGCCGTGCCAGGTGAGGGTGCCGTCGGGGTCGAGCACCGGTCGCCATCGGCCGGTCTGCTTGAAGCGGTGGTGGTGTCGGCAGAGTGACTCGAGCTCAGTGGGGGTGGTCTGGCCGTCGGGCCAGGCCCGCGCGTGGTCGAGATCGCAGCGGACGGTGGGTCGGGTGCAGCCCCACATCCGGCAGGTACCGTCCCTCGTCTTGACGAACTCGGCGATCGCACGGGTGGGCCGGTAGGCGGCGGTCGTCAGGGAGGCCAGGGTCCCGGTGTCGGCGTCGAGGAGGGCCCGGGCGACCTCCAGCGGCAGGGTCTTGAGCAGGTTGGCCATCGTGGTGGCGTCGACCCAGCCCACGTTCGGCAGCTGCGCACCGGACACCCACGACCCGGGCCCGAGCGGGGCCATGGTGGCGGTAAGGTCGCCGCTCGGCTCGGGCGGCTCCTCGTGCCAGGACAGCTCCTCGCGGGAGGCGGGGTCGAGGTCGGCGTACCGGGTCACCTCACCGGTGACCGCGTCGACCACGGTGTCCTCGTCGTCCCACTCCACCCGGAACCGCTCACCCTGCTCCGGAGCCGGCGTCGCGGCGTCGGTGACGACCGGCACCCCGAGGGTGACCTGCGCGGAGACGGTCACGTTGCGCAGGACCAGGTCGGCCAGCGCGTCCGCGCGGGCCTCGGGCAGGGAGAGGTCGGTGTCGACCTTCCGGTACTGCCCGGCCAGCTCCTCCACCGCCGACCACATCGCCGCCGAGGTGGCGGTGGGCAGGGAGCCGAACCAGTCGGTCAGCCCGTCGACCCCGGCCCGGACCTCCACGCACCGACCCCGCTTGGTCTGCGCGGCGTGCGCGGCGACCTGGTCCGCCGCCACCCGCGCCGCGACGCGACGGGCCTCGCTGGTGACCCGCGCCGGGTCCATCCCCGCCAGGCGCCCCGCCAGCTCGGCATCCACCCGCAGGCAGGCGTCGACGTCGAGGCCGGCGCACGCGTCGACGACCTTCTGCGCGGTGATCGTCCCGACCGCCCCCTCGACCAGCAGGCCCCGCACCTGGGGGAAGCGCTCACCCAGGGTGGCGCCGAGGGTGACCTTCCGTCCGGCGAGGCCTTCGGTCAGCCCCGCCTCGAGGCAGAACATCGTGGCCGCCATCGGGTCGACGAACCCGACCGGGTGCACCCGCTCCACGGGACCCGGCCCGGACAGCCGCACCTCCACCCGAGCCCCCAAGGACGCCGTCACCGCGACCAGACCATCGGCCGCATTCGCCAGGTGCTGCGCCTCACCCGCCACCGCGAACGCGTCCTCCGGAGCCAACCCCAGACCGCCCTCGGCCAGCTCACGACCCAGCCGCGAACACTCCTCGCGGAGTGCCGCGATGCGGCTGCTGAGCTGCCCCCTGTCCATGCCCCGAGCCTACCGGGGGCCACCGACAGGCCATCCCGGTCATCCACAGGCAAGCCACTGCAGCACAGCGCATTTCGTCACTGGAGACCCTCGCGTCACACGGGCCGGTACTGGCCTCGCCACCTGTTGCGATGACTTCCGCACGGCTCCCGGGTCCATCATGGCGACAACCACCTGCGACCCCCCAGGAGCACTCCGTGTCCCGTCTCGTCACCGCCCACCTGTTCAACTCCGTCAACGGCGTCGCCGAGTCTCCCGACCAGTGGCAGTTCGGCGCCTTCGGCCCGGAGGAGGGCGAGCTCATGGGCCGGGTCATCGGTCCCGTGACCGACATGGTCCTCGGCCGCAAGCTCTTCCAGGAGTGGTCCGAGTTCTGGCCCTCTGCCCCCGCCGACGACCCCTTCGCCCAGTTCATCAACCCGCTGCGCAAGCACGTCGTCACGAGCACGCTCGACGGCGACCTCGGCTGGAACAGCACCCGCATCGAGGGCGACCCGGTCGAGTACGTCCGCGGGCTGCGCGAGCAGGGCGAGGGCGACATCTCGGTGGGCGGCGGCGTCGAGACCGTCCGCTCGCTCTTCCTCGCCGGCGTCGTCGACCGGCTCATCCTCACGACGCACCCGGTGGTCGGCGCCGGCCGGCGGCTCTTCGACGACTCGGTGCCCGTGACCCGGCTCGAGCTCCTCGACGCCGTCAAGACCTCCGCCGGCAACGTCATCCTCACGTACGCGCTGCGCGGCGAGGGCTGACCGCCGCCAGGACGGTGCGCGCGCCGGGCCCGACGGCTCAGGCCTCGGGCTCGGCGATGCGCTCCTCGGCGCGGTCGAGCCACTGGGCGCAGTGGGCGGCCAGGGCCTCGCCTCGCTCCCAGAGCACCATGCTGTCCTCGATGCCCACCTGCCCGCTCTCGAGCCGGGCGACGATGTCGACGAGCTCGTCGCGGGCCTGCTCGTAGCCGAGCCCCGCGACGTCGGCGTTCGGGGCGGCCTCGGGTGCCGGGGTGCTCTTCGCCATGCCGCGAGACTACCGACGGGCGGGCCCGACGACCCGTACCCCGAAGTCGCCGCGCGCCACCCGGACCCGGAGCAGCTCGTCGGCGGCCAGGGTCGTGGGGTCGGTGACGAGGCCCCCGCCGACCTGCTGCACGACGGCGTACCCACGGTCGAGGGTGGACTGCGGCGAGAGGGTGCGCGCCTGGGCCCGCAGGTGCTCGACGCGGTCACGCTGGCGGTGCAGGCCGACCTCGACCCGTTGGCGCGCCCGCGCCCTCAGCACCTCGACGACCTCGCGCTGCGCCCGCAGGAACGCGCCCTTGTCGGCGAGGACGGGACGGCTGGAGAGCTCGGTGAGCCGGCGCCGCTCGTGGTGCAGGCGGCCG
The DNA here is from genome assembly GCA_014763705.1 of Micrococcales bacterium. Taxonomy (GTDB): domain Bacteria; phylum Actinomycetota; class Actinomycetes; order Actinomycetales; family Dermatophilaceae; genus Phycicoccus. The sequence goes on from JACXUW010000102.1 coordinate 7,166, forward strand.
GCGAGCGCTCGGTGTCCCCGCTCGCGCGCCCCGAGCAGCCCACGCCGCTCGGCCTCGGCGTCCGGGACGATCGCCTTCGCGGCGTCCGTGGGGGTGGAGGCCCGGTGGTCGGCGACGAGGTCGAGGAGCGGGGTGTCGACGTCGTGGCCGATGGCGCTGACCACCGGGGTCGTCGCGGCGGCGACTGCGCGCAGCATCGTCTCGTTGGAGAACGGGAGGAGGTCCTCGACGCCGCCCCCACCGCGAGCGATGACGACGACGTCGACCTCCGGGTGGGCGTCGAGCTCTGCGAGGGCCGCGGTGACCTCGGCGACGGCGTTGCCGCCCTGCACGGCCACCGCGCGGATCTCGAACCGGGCGCTAGGCCACCGGCGCAGCGTGTTCTCGACGACGTCCTTCTCCGCCGCACTGGCCCGCCCGCAGACCAGCCCGATGCGCCGGGGCAGGAACGGCAGCGGCCGCTTGCGGTCGGCGTCGAAGAGCCCCTCCTGGGCGAGGTGCCGCTTGAGGTACTCGAGCCGCGCGAGGAGCTCGCCGACCCCGACCGGACGGATCTGACGGGCATCGAGGACGAGCGAGCCACGCTGGCTCCAGAACGCCGGCTTGGCCTGGAGGACGACGCGCGCGCCCTCGCTGAGCGGCCCCGGCATCGCGTCGAGGGCGTTGACGTGCACCGAGCACGGGAGGCTCATGTCGACGTCCGGGTCGCGCAGGGTGAGGTAGGCGGTGCGGGCGCCGGGCCGGCGGGTCAGCTGGACCACCTGCCCCTCGACCCAGAGCACCGACATCTTCTCGACGTACTCGCCGATCTTCATCGACAGCAGCCGCACCGGCCAGGGGTGCTCGGCGCTCGTGTCGGCCGCCCGCTCCGGCAGCGGGGGTCTCGCCGGGGTGCTCATGGAGGAACCCTAGGCGCCACCACCGTCGGGGACGCGGCGGGCGATTCGGGTCTCACCCGCCACCGACCTACGATGGAGGCATGCCTGAGACCACCCAGCGCGTGCTCCTCGCGGCCCCCCGCGGCTACTGCGCCGGTGTCGACCGGGCCGTCGTCACCGTCGAGAAGGCCCTCGAGCTCTACGGGCCGCCGGTGTACGTGCGCAAGCAGATCGTCCACAACAAGCACGTCGTCACGACCCTCGAGCAGCGCGGCGCGATCTTCGTCGACGAGACCGACGAGGTGCCCGAGGGCGCGACCGTCGTCTTCTCGGCGCACGGCGTCGCCCCGGTGGTGCACGAGGAGGCGCGGGCGCTGAACCTGCGCACCATCGACGCCACCTGCCCGCTGGTCACCAAGGTGCACCGCGAGGCGGTCCGGTTCGCCGACAGCGACCACGACATCCTGCTCATCGGCCACGAGGGCCACGAGGAGGTCATCGGCACCTCCGGCGAGGCGCCCGAGCACATCCAGCTCGTCGACGGTCCGGACGACGTCGAGAACGTCACCGTCCGCGACCCCGAGAAGGTCGTGTGGCTCTCCCAGACGACGCTCTCGGTCGACGAGACGATGGAGACGGTGCGTCGGCTGCGCGAGCGGTTCCCCCACCTCCAGGACCCGCCGAGCGACGACATCTGCTACGCCACCCAGAACCGCCAGCTCGCGGTCAAGGAGATGGCGGCCGACTGCGACCTCATGCTCGTCGTCGGCTCGCGCAACTCCTCGAACTCGGTGCGACTCGTCGAGGTCGCGCTCGAGCACGGTTCGCGCGCAGGCCATCTCGTCGACTATGCGGACGAGATCGACGAGGCGTGGCTCGAGGGCGTGACGACGGTGGGGGTCACGTCCGGCGCGTCGGTCCCCGAGATCCTCGTCCGCGGGGTGCTCGACTACCTCGCCGAGCGCGGCTACGCCGACGTGCGACCCGTCGTCGCCGCCGAGGAGTCGCTGATGTTCGCCCTCCCGAACGAGATCCGGCGCGACCTCAAGGCGGCGGGGATGTCGGACAAGATGCGCCACGACGGCTCGTTCGCCGAGGCCGGCTCCCTGCACTGACGCGGCGCCGACTCACGCGGATGGACGAGCGGGTCGCACTCGCGACGACACCCGAGGCGCTCGCCGACGCGGGCCGGCTGCTGCACGCCTTCAACACGGCCTACGACGACCCGACACCGGGCCTGGACGCGCTGGCCTCCCGGTTGGCCGAGCTCGTCGGGCGCGGCGACACCGACGTCCTCGTCGCGCCCGGTGCCGGCGTGGCCGTCGTCCGCTACCGGCCGTCGCTGTGGTCGACGGCGGACGAGGCGTATCTCGCCGAGCTCTGGGTCGACCCGTCGGCGCGCCGACGGGT
>JACXUW010000563.1 GCA_014763705.1 Micrococcales bacterium
GGGGTGGGGCGGGCGCGACTCAGGCGCCGTTGAGCATGGGCGTGATCTTGTCGTCGTACTGCTTCGCGAGGCCGGCGAGGTCCGAGGCGTCGCGGATCTTGCCGAAGAACTCCTCGAGCACCTGGGCCGACTCGACCGCGGCCCAGCCCGGCGCGGCCGGCGTGAGCTTGGAGTTGGACGCGGAGTCGACGAGCGCCTTGGCGAACTCGTCGTCGCCGAGCGAGGAGACGTAGTCGGAGTTGGCCGGGCCGAGGCCCGCCTTGCCGAGCATCTGCTGGTACTTCGGCGCGAAGATGATCTTCATCAGCTCCTTGGCCAGAGCCGGGTTCTGGCTCTTGGCCGAGATGGCGATGTTCGACCCGCCGGCGAAGACCGGGGCCGGCTTGCCGTCGTTGCCCGGCAGCGCGAAGACGCCGAAGGTCTTGTCGTTCCACGTGCGGACGTCCTTGCCGTCCTTCTTCGTGAGGTCGCCGATCGACCAGTGCGCCCACCCGGGGGCCATGATCGTCGCCGCCGCGAGCGAGGTCTTGCCCGAGGCCTTGCCGGCGTCGTCGAGGATGGTGTCGCTGTCGTTGATGTAGAGCCAGGGCGACTGGTCCTTCGCGTCGGCCGGCGCCTTGCTCGCGGCCTTCTGGATCTGCTGCAGCTGCTCGAGGCCCTTGAGGCTGGCCGGGTCGGAGAGGGTCGAGACCCACTTCCCGTCCTGCTTCTTCGCGAGGTCGCCGCCGTTGGCGAAGATCCACGAGATGCCGTTGCGCCAGTCCTGACCCCCGATGAAGAAGCCCGAGAAGTTCTTGATCTGGTCCGGGTTCTTCGCCGCGATGGTCTGCACGTCGGTGTTGAACTCGTCGAGGGTCTTGGGCACCTCGACACCGGCCTTCTGCCAGACGTCCTTGCGGTAGAACATGTACCGCGAGCCGAAGTAGTAGGGGAGGGCGTACTTCTTGCCGTCCACGGAGCCGGCGTCGACGAAGCTCTGGAGCAGCTTGGAGCCCCCGAGCTCGTCGTACATGTCCGAGACGTCGAGGAAGGCGCCGACGTTGGTGAAGGTCGGGCTCTGGGTGTTGCCGAGCTCGACGACGTCCGGGGTGTTCGCGGCGTCCGGGAGCGCGGTGGTCAGCTTGGTGACGAGGTCGCCCCAGGACTGCTCCTCGATCTTGAGCGTCGCACCGGTCTTGGCCTTGAAGGTGTCCGTGAGGTAGGTCCGCAGCTCGTCGGGGGTGTCGCTGCCGGCGAGCCACAGCGTGACCGTCTTGCCGGCGTTGTCCGCGGTGCTCGTGGCGGCCGGCTCGTCGGAGGACCCCCCGCTCGAGCAGGCCGACAGGGCGAGAGCCGCGCTCGTCAGGACGACGAGGGGAAGGCGCCGATTCATCTCGGGTTCCTTTCGTGGGTGTGGTGGGGTCAGACGACCCCGAGGCGGTCCCAGAGGACCGAGGCCGCCGCGCCGCGCAGGACGATGTCCTCCGGGGACGTGGCGAGGCGGACGGTGAGGGGGGTGTCGAGGCTCGGCAGCAGCCGGTCGGCGAGGCTGCGGGCGACGACGGGGACGACCGGCTCGAGGAGCTCGGCCGGGCCGGCGAGGACGACCTCGGAGAGGTCGAGCGCGGCGACGAGGGGGGCGAGGGCGACGGCGAGGCGGTGCCCGCCGACGACGACGGCACCCTCGGGGGAGGCGGGGTCCTCGCCGGCGTCGTGGGCGGCGCGCAGCCGCGGCACGGACAGCCAGGTCTCGAGGCAGCCGTCCCGGCCGCACGAGCACGTCTCGCCGCCGTCGGTGCCGACGGTGACGTGCCCGATCTCGCCGGCGGCGTGGT